>JAYVNK010000212.1:0-14632 GCA_043758475.1 Comamonadaceae bacterium
GTGGTCATCTTCATGCTTGTTTCTCCATCTGAATTTAGATGGGGCAAGCGTGCGCTATTCAGGGATGACTGACAAGGTTGGGGTTCATGGAGCGCTTACAATCAAGCACCCATTCCACCGGGTACCGCAGACCGCGAATGACGGGCTGGCCGTGGCAAACGGCGGGGTCCATGGTGATGCGCGATAGTGTGCTCATGTAATTGCCTTTCGTTGTCATTATGCGGTGAAACGACAACCCGGACCAGGCGCTTGTGCGGCGTTCAAATCAAAGGTAGGGCAACTCAGCAACCCAGTGCGCCAGCGCCTTGTCACCGTTTCGTCCGTGATCCACCTCAAAGTAAGCCAACGGCATGCAATGCCTAGGCAGCTGACGGCGAAAACAAGTCCACCCGGTCGGTGATGATCCCGTCGGTGCCCAGATCCATCAGGCGCTTTGCGGCCCATTCGTCGTTGACGGTGTAGCTCAGGCAGCGAAAGCCTGCGCTTCTGGCTTGCGTCACACTGGATTTGTCCCACAGCGCGTGGTTGCAGACGATGGCCACGCAATCCAATTGCAATGCGGTCTCCAGCCAGCCTGACCACAGGGTGTCCAGCAGCAGGCCGCGCGGCAAGTGGGCTGCGGTGGCCACTGCGCCGTGCAGGGCTTCCGGGTCGAACGATGTCATCAGCGGTGGCACGGCAGCGTCTTGCCACAGCCTTGCCGCTTCGCGCGCTACAACCTCGCCTGTGCGGCGTTCCGTGCCGGGTGTGGGCTTGATTTCGATGTTGAGGAAGTAGCTGTTGCGCAGGATGAACGCGGCGATGTTGGCCAGCGTGGGCAACGGCTCGCCCGCGTAGGCGCGTGAATGCCAACTGCCGGCGTCGAGCTGGGAGAGGTTGCGCCACGGATGATCGCCTGCCGTGGCATGGGTACTTGAAATGGATTTTGCTATTGTTTGCGCAGCAATACTGGTTGTCACACCAATGGCCAGCGCATGGTTTTCATGATTGACCCATTGCACGCCGCTGGTGGTGCGGCCCAGTGTGGCATCGTGCAGCAAGAACGGCACATCGTCAGCACTGAGTTTGACGTCGCACTCAAACATGCGGTAGCCGTGGCTGGCCCCCAGGCGAAAGGCCGCCAAGGTGTTTTCGGGGGCGAGCTTGCCTGCGCCCCGGTGCGCCACCCACAGTGGGTACGGCCAGGCGGCGGTGGCTGCTGTCGTGGGGCTCGAAGCGGAGGTCACAGCCGCTTGCCGCTGGCGCTGTCAAACCAGTGCAGGCGGTCGGCCCGGGGCGTGACGTGCACTGTGCTGCCAGCCGTGGGCACCACATGGTTTTCGCCAACGCGAATGATTAGCTGTTCATCATTAATGCGGCAATAAACCAGGCGTTCTGCGCCCAGCATTTCCAGGGCGTCTACGTGCAGGGCCCAACCGGTGGGGGTGATGTCCAGGTGCTCCGGGCGGATGCCCAGCGTGCCGCCGGGCACGCCACCCAGATCGGTATTCGGTGCTTTCTTCAGCAAGTTCATGGGCGGGCTGCCCATGAAGCTGGCAACAAACGTGGTGGCAGGGCGGGTGTAGACCTCTTCGGGCGTGCCAAATTGCTCCACGCGGCCTGCGTTCATCACAAGCATGCGCTGCGCCAGCGTCATGGCTTCGACCTGGTCGTGGGTGACGAAGAGGGATGTGATGCCCAGCTCCCGGTGCAGCTTTTGAATCTCAAGCCGCGTCTGGGCGCGCAGCTTGGCATCGAGGTTGCTCAAGGGTTCGTCAAACAAAAACACCTGCGGCTGGCGCACGATGGCGCGGCCCATGGCCACGCGCTGGCGCTGGCCGCCCGAGAGCTCACGTGGCTTGCGCAGCAGAAATTGCCCCAACTCCAGAATTTTGGCGGCTTTGTCAACCCGCGTCTTGATCTCGTCCAGCGGCACCTTGGCAATCTTCAGGCCGTAAGCCATGTTGTCAAACACGCTCATGTGCGGGTACAGCGCGTAGTTCTGGAACACCATGGCGATGTCGCGCTCAGAGGGTTCCAGGTTGTTGACGACGCGGTTGTTGATGGAGACTTCGCCTTCCGAAATCTCCTCCAGCCCCGCCACCATGCGCAGCAGCGTGGACTTGCCACAGCCTGACGGACCGACGATGACGATGAACTCGCCATCCTTGATGTCTGCGTTCACGCCATGGATGACCTGGTTGGCCGTTTTGCCTTTGCCGTAGCGCTTGACGACGTTTTTGAGGGTGATGGAGGCCATATCGGATAGTTATTTTTCAGTGTCCACCAAGCCTTTGACAAACCACTTCTGCATCAGCATCACCACCAGCGCGGGCGGAATCATCGCCAGCAGGGCGGTGGCCATCACGACGCTCCATTCGGTCTGCGCGTCACCGCCGGAGATCATGCGCTTGATGCCGATCACCACCGGGTACATGTTCTCGTTGGTGGTGACCAGCAGCGGCCACAAATACTGGTTCCAGCCGTAAATGAACTGGATGACAAACAGCGCTGCGATGGACGTGGTGGACAGCGGCACCAGCACATCCTTGAAAAAGCGCATCGGCCCCGCGCCGTCCATGCGGGCGGCTTCCACCAGCTCTTCGGGAACGGTGAGGAAAAACTGCCGGAACAAAAAGGTCGCCGTGGCGGATGCAATCAGTGGCACCGTCAACCCGGCATAACTGTTGAGCATGCCCAGATCGGACACAACTTTGTAGGTGGGCAGAATGCGCACCTCCACCGGCAACATCAGCGTGACCAAGATGGCCCAGAAGAAGAACATGCGAAACGGAAACCGGAAGTAGACAATGGCAAACGCCGACAGTAACGAGATGGCAATCTTGCCAAGCGCAATGACCAGCGCGGTCACCAGGCTCACCAGCATCATTTGCCCAACTGGCGCCTTGGAGCCATTGCCACCCCCCGTGCCATTCCAGGCCGCACTGTAATTTTCGACCATGTGTGTGCCGGGCAAGAGCGGCATGGGCGCCCGCACAATGTCAGCCACAGTGTGGGTGGACGCCACAAAAGTCAGGTACAGCGGGAAGGCAACCACCAGCACGCCCAGTATCAGGATGACGTGGGAAAAGGCGTTCAGCAGGGGGCGGCGTTCTACCATGGTTTCGCCATACTAGTAATGGACTTTCTTCTCGACAAACCGGAACTGCACCACCGTCAGCACCACCACAATCACCATCAACACCACCGACTGCGCGGCTGAGCCACCCAGGTCCATCGCCTTGAAACCATCGTAGTAAACCTTGTACACCAGAATGGACGTGTCTTTGCCGGGCCCGCCTTCGGTCGCAGCGTCAATGATGCCAAAGGTGTCAAAAAAAGCATAGACGATGTTGATCACCAGCAGAAAAAACGTGGTGGGCGACAGCAGCGGGAACACAATGGTCCAGAAGCGCCGCCAGGGCCGTGCGCCATCAATGGCTGCAGCCTCGATGAGCGACTTGGGAATGCTCTGCAGCCCGGCCAGAAAAAACAGGAAATTGTAGGAAATCTGCTTCCACACCGCTGCCATGATCACCAATGTCATAGCCTGGCTGCCGTTGAGCAGATGGTTCCAGTCAACGCCCACGGCACGCAACCAGTACGACACCACACCCACGCTGGGGGCAAACATGAACAGCCAGAGCACTCCCGCCACCGCCGGTGCCACTGCGTAGGGCCATATCAGCAGGGTTTTGTAGACCAGCGCCCCTTTGACAATGCGGTCTGCAAAAACCGCAAGCAGCAGCGAAATGCCGATGCCCAATACGGCCACCAACGTCGAAAACAGCGCGGTGGTGTAGAACGAGGCCAGGTACGTAGGGTCGTTCCACAGATTGCGGAAATTGTCCAGGCCCACCCATTCGACCGAGGTGCCAAAGGCATTGGATTGCTGGACCGACTGCACCAGCGCCTGCGCTGCGGGCCAGAAGAAAAACACACCAATCACGATGACCTGGGGCGCAATCAGCACCCAGGGTAGCCACGCAGATCGGAAGAAAACGCGTTTTTCCACGGGTTCAGGACAGGCTTGGCGACTCGCTTAACGGCTTACTTGCTGGCTTTCTCAAAGCGTTCCAGCAGCTCGTTGCCACGCACCACGATGGAATCCAAAGCTTCCTTGGCAGACTTCTTGCCGCCCCAGACTTGCTCAAGTTCTTCGTCTTCAATGGTGCGAATCTGCACGTAGTTGCCCAGCCGGATGCCGCGCGACTTGTCGGTGGTTTTGCGGATCATCTGGTTCACGCCCACGTCGGTGCCCGGGTTCTTCTGGTAGAAGCCAGATTTCTCTGTGAGCTCGAAGGCTGCCGTAGTGATGGGCAGGTAGCCCGTGCGCTGGTGCGTTGCGGCCTGGATGTCAGGCTTGGACAGGTAGTTGAAAAACTGGGCAATGCCCTTGTACTCATCTGCCTTTTTCCCAGCCATCACCCACAGGCTGGCCCCGCCAATCACCGTGTTTTGCGGCGCGCCGGGCACGTCAGGGTAGTAGGGCAGGGGTGCCAGTCCAAAGTCAAACTTGGCGTTCTTGGCCACGTTGCCATAAAAGCCGGTGGACGTGGTCATCATGGCGCATTCACCAGATATAAAGCTGGCCTCGGGCACGTTGGAGCGACCCTTGTAGACAAACAAACCCTGCTTTGCCATGTTGGCCAAATTTTCGATATGGCGCACGTGCAGCGGCGAGTTGACTTTCATCCGGGCGTCCAGGCCCTGCATGCCATTGCCTTTGGTCGCGAATTCGACGTTGTGCCAAGAAGAGAAGCTTTCCAGTTGCGTCCAGCCCTGCCAGGCGATGGACAACGGGCACTTGTGCCCGCTGGCCTTGAGCTTGGCCGCAGCCAGCGCCACCTCGGGCCAGGTAGCGGGTGCTTTGGCGGTGTCTATGCCGGCGGCCTTGAAAGCGTCCTTGTTGATGTAGAACACCGTGGTGGAGCTGTTGAACGGAAAGCTCAGCATCTGGCCATTGGGCGCGGTGTAGTAGCCTGCCACAGCGGATACGTATGCTTTGGGGTCGAACTTCTCGCCCGAGTCCTGCATCACCTTGCCCACTGGCACCGTAACGCCCTTGCTGGCCATCATGGTGGCGGTGCCGACCTCAAACACCTGAAGAATATGCGGTGCATTGCCAGCGCGGAAGGCCGCAACGGCCGCCGTGAAAGCCTCGGTGTAGGTGCCCTTGAACGTGGGGACGATTTTGTAATTGCTTTGACTGGCGTTGAAGTTCTTGGCCAGGTCATTGACGACCTCGCCGTTCACGGCCGTCATGGAGTGCCACCACTGGATTTCAGTCTGGGCCTGGGCGGGCACGGCGGCCACTGCGGCCAGTGCCATTGCCGCAAGTTGCGCTGCGCGTTTAAGTTTCATGGAATCTCCTGGGTCAAAGGCAGTAAAAGCTGGTAGCGTAGAAGCCTAGAAGCATAGCGGGCGCACCTGTCAAAAACATGTCTTTTTTATTAAACCCGCTTTGGCACGGGAGCGCACTGGGGTTTTCATCATGTGGCTGCACTGCCGATGGTTGTGCGTCCCGTGCATTGTCGTGTCTTTCCCCGTGTCCTTCCTCCTTAAGGCCCGTGTGTGAATGCTGCACTGCGGTAATATCCAGCGCTGGCCTTGCAGTACCCGTTTGCATGTCCGTTGGCCGCACAACACCATCCCGATGAACGCTCCGCTTAAATTCCCGAACAGCCTTCTTCAGCCCATAGTCCTGCCGGCTGACTCCCCACAGCGCGGCGCTCCGGGGGGTGAAGTCTTGCACGGCAATGAGCGCATCCGCGAAATCCCCTACAACTACACCTCGTTTTCTGACCGCGAGATCGTCATCCGCCTGCTGGGCGAGCCCGCCTGGGCGTTGATTCTGCAACTGCGCGGCGAGCGGCGCACCGGGCGCTCTGCCCGCATGCTGTACGAGGTGCTGGGCGACATCTGGGTGGTGCAGCGCAACCCGTATTTGCAGGACGACCTGCTGGACAACCCCAAGCGCCGCCGCCAGTTGGTCGATGCCCTCAAGCACCGCCTGGGCGAGGTGCAAAAACGCCGCACGGCCGAGGTCGACCCCGAATTCGACGTGGCCCGTGACCTGCTGGTAGCCGAGTTGCTCAAGTCCGCAGACGCCGCAGTGGCGCGCTTTGACGAAGGTTTTGACAAAGTCGCGCACATGCGGCGCAAAACTCTGCGTTTGCTGAACAAACTCACAGCCAAAGACAACGTCAAATTTGACGGCCTGAGCCGCGTCTCGCACGTGACCGACGCCACCGACTGGCGCGTCGAGTACCCGTTTGTGGTGCTGACGCCCGACACCGAGGCCGAGATGGCCGGCCTGGTGAAAGGCTGCATCGACCTGGGGCTGACCATCATCCCGCGTGGCGGCGGCACGGGCTACACCGGCGGCGCGATACCGCTGACTTGGAAAAGCGCCGTCATCAACACCGAGAAATTGGAGACCATGACCGAGGTGGAGATGCTCACCCTGCCCGGCATGACCACGCCGGTGGCCACCGTCTGGAGCGAGGCCGGTGTGGTCACCCAGCGCGTGGCCGACGCGGCCGAGCGCGGCGGCTATGTGTTTGCGGTGGACCCGACGTCCGCCGAGGCCTCTTGCGTGGGTGGTAACGTCGCCATGAACGCAGGCGGCAAGAAGGCTGTTCTATGGGGCACGGCGTTGGACAATTTAGCCTCGTGGCGCATGGTGACGCCCGAAGCCAAGTGGCTGGAAGTCACCCGGCTCAACCACAACATGGGCAAGATCCATGACGCCGCGCTGGCCAGTTTTGAGCTGAAATACTTCAAGGCCGATGGCAAAACGCTGGAGCGTACTGAACAGCTTGCCATACCCGGCGCATCGTTCCGCAAAGAAGGCTTGGGTAAAGACGTGACCGACAAGTTTTTGAGCGGCCTGCCCGGCATCCAGAAAGAGGGCTGTGATGGGCTGATCACCAGTTGCCGCTGGGTGCTGCACCGAATGCCCCAACATGTGCGCACCGTGTGCCTGGAATTTTTTGGCAATGCCAAAGACGCGGTGCCCAGCATTGTGGAGATCCGGGATTTCATGTTTGCCGAAAGCAAGCGTTCTCACGTTCTGCTGGCCGGGCTGGAGCATCTGGACGACCGCTATTTGAAGGCGGTGGGCTATGCGACCAAGTCAAAACGGGCGGTATCAACGAGCTCAGGCCTGCCCAAAATGGTCCTGTTTGGCGACATTGCTGGTGATGACGCAGACGCCGTGGCCCGCGCCACGTCTGAGGTGGTGCGCATTGCCAATTCACGCAATGGCGAAGGCTTCATCGCCATCAGTCCCGAGGCGCGCAAAAAGTTCTGGCTCGACCGCAAGCGTACCGCTGCCATCAGCAAGCACACCAACGCATTCAAGATCAATGAAGACGTGGTGATTCCCCTGCCGCGCATGGCCGAGTACACCGACGGCATTGAGCGCATCAACATTGAGCTTTCCCTGCAAAACAAGCTCAAGCTGTGCGATGCGCTCCAAGAGTTCTTCACCAAGGGCAACCTGCCACTGGGCAAGCACGAGGACCTGAACGAGCTCGCCTCGCCGGACCTGCTGGAAGACCGCGTGGCACAGGCTGTGGCGCTGATTGCTGAGGTGCGCACGCTGTGGGCTGGCTGGCTGCGCGATGTGGATGCGCTGTTCCCGCAGTTGCAGGATCACTCACTGCGCGCCAGTTGGAAAACCCAAATCCGCGCCAGACTGCAGGGCATCTTCAACGGCGTGGCGTTTGAGCCGATTCTCAAAGAGTGCAACGCCGTGCACCAGCGCGTGCTCAGGGGCCGCGTCTGGGTGGCCCTGCACATGCACGCGGGTGATGGCAATGTGCACACCAACATTCCTGTGAACAGCGATAACTACGAGATGCTGCAGGCCGCACACGGCGCTGTCAAACGCATCATGCAGCTTGCCCGTTCGCTGGATGGCGTGATCTCTGGCGAGCACGGCATTGGCATCACCAAGCTGGAGTTTTTGAGCGATGAAGAGCTGCGGCCCTTCACTGAATACAAAGCGAAGGTCGATCCAGAAGGACGCTTCAACAAAGGTAAATTGCTCCGAATTATAGAGCATACTATTCAGCCTGGACGAGGGCTAGAGGCTGAAACTACCCCTAGTTTTCCTAAATTTCCGCTATTTTCTGACCTAACGAACGCCTACACCCCGAGCTTTGGCCTGATGGGCCACGAGTCGCTCATCATGCAGCAAAGCGACATCGGCGCGATTGCTGACAGCGTGAAAGATTGCCTGCGCTGTGGCAAGTGCAAACCGGTGTGCGCCACCCATGTGCCACGCGCCAACTTGCTGTACAGCCCACGCAACAAGATCCTGGCCACGTCGCTTTTGGTCGAAGCTTTTCTGTATGAAGAGCAAACGCGTCGCGGCATCTCGATCCGCCACTGGGAAGAGTTTGAAGACGTGGCCGATCACTGCACGGTGTGCCACAAATGCCTGAGCCCGTGCCCGGTGGACATCGACTTTGGCGAGGTGTCCATGAACATGCGCAACCTGCTGCGCAAGATGGGGCAAAAGTCTTTCCGGCCCGGCAACGTGGCGGCGATGTTCTTCCTGAATGCGACCAGCCCTCAGACCATCAAGCTCATGCGAACGGCCATGGTCGGCATTGGTTTCAAGGCGCAGCGTCTGGCCAACCAGGTGCTGCGTATCGCGGCCAAAAAGCAAACCTCTGCACCGCCCGCCACATTGGGGCCAGCGCCGATCAAAGAACAGATCATCCTCTTCATCAACAAGAAAATGCCCGGTGGCCTGCCCAAGAAAACCGCGCGCGCGCTGCTGGATATTGAAGACGGCGACTACGTGCCCATCATCCGCAACCCCCAGGCGACGACGGCTGAGACCGAGGCGGTGTTTTACTTCCCCGGTTGCGGGTCCGAGCGGCTGTTCAGCCAGGTCGGCCTGGCGACGCAGGCCATGCTGTGGCATGCCGGTGTGCAAACCGTGCTGCCGCCGGGCTACCTGTGTTGCGGGTACCCGCAGCGCGGCAGCGGCCAGTTTGACAAGGCCGAGAAAATCATCACCGACAACCGCGTGCTGTTCCACCGCGTGGCCAACACCCTGAACTACCTTGACATCAAGACCGTGGTGGTGAGCTGCGGCACCTGCTACGACCAGTTGCAGGGCTATGAATTTGAGAAGATATTTCCGGGCAGCCGCATCATCGACATTCATGAGTACCTGCTTGAGAAAAACATCACGCTGGACATGAATTCGGGCCGCGGCGCGGGCTACCTCTACCACGACCCATGCCACACGCCGCTCAAGCTGCAAGACCCGATGAAGACTGTCAAGGCGCTGGTCGGCGACAACGTGCTGAAGAACGAGCGCTGCTGCGGCGAATCCGGCACGCTGGGCGTGACGCGGCCCGATATTTCAACCCAGATCCGCTTTCGCAAGGAAGAAGAACTGCGCAAGGGCGAGGCGGATTTGCGCGCGCTGGCTACACTGCCCGAAAAAGCCAATGTGAAGATTCTCACCAGCTGCCCCAGTTGCCTCCAGGGCCTCACGCGCTTCGGCAATGACCTGAACAACGGCCTGCTGGAAGCCGACTACATCGTGGTGGAGATGGCCAACCAGATTCTCGGCGACCAGTGGCTGCCGCAGTACGTGGCTGCGGCCAACAGTGGCGGGATTGAGCGGGTGCTGGTGTAGGCTGTTGGCTTGCCGTTCGCTTGCCGTTGGCGCGCCGACCGTTGCATTTTGACAATTGATTTTTTCTTCGTTGACCCATTTTTCCGTATTTCTCTTGCAGGAGTTTCAACATGGCAGGTTTGCAAACGGGCGCTCCAACGCCCCAGGATTTGACGGTGCACAGCGCCTCCAAAGTGCTTGAAGTGACTTTCTCTGACGGTGCGCATTTCCGCATCCCGTTTGAGCTGATGCGCGTCTACTCTCCCTCAGCCGAGGTGCAGGGCCACGGGCCGGGCCAGGAGGTGTTGCAGACCGGCAAGCGCAATGTGGGGTTGGCCACACTGGAGCCGATTGGCAATTACGCTGTGCAGCCGACGTTTACCGATGGCCACAGCACTGGCATTTTCTCGTGGGATTACCTGTATTTTCTGGGTTCGCAGCAAGACAAGCTTTGGTCCGATTACACCGCCCGGCTGGTGAAGGCGGGCGCTGACCGCGACGCGCCGATGGTCGACAAGGCGGGGCATGCCTGCGCCAGCCATTGAATCTGCTGCTCTGTACGCTACGATGTCGGCGCAATTCGTATGCTATATATATAGTAGCTACATATTCAAGTCCCACAAGGGCTATAGGCACTTTTTAAGGTATTTTTATGAATTTTGCCCTGAAACTCAGTCAATTCAGGGCCCAAACGGCCAAAGTATGGGCCTTGTCCCTGCCCTACTTCAAGTCTGAAGAAAAATGGAAAGCGCGCGGCCTGCTGGCGGCGATTGTTGCCCTCAATCTGGGCGCCGTGTACATGCTGGTGTTGATGAATGACTGGAACCGCGTGTTCTACGACGCGCTGCAAAACAAGGATGCAGCCGTGTTCTGGACGCAGTTGGGGCGCTTTACCTATCTGGCATTTGGCTTGATCATCATCGCGGTATACAAGTTCTATTTGACTCAACTTCTTGAGATGCGCTGGCGTGCCTGGATGACCGCGCACTATCTCAAACGCTGGCTGGGCAACCATGCGTTTTACCGGATGGAGCTGGCTCGGTATTCCAAAAATGCGCCCACGGCAAGCAACCCAGACAACCCCGACCAACGCATCCAGGAAGACGTGAACCAGTTCACCACCTACGCCGTCTCGCTGACCATGGGGCTGCTCAATGCGACCGTAACGCTGGTCACCTTCATCGGAATCCTGTGGGGCCTGAGCGGCAACTTTGCCTTTACCTTGGGCGGCACAAAGTTTGATATTCCAGGTTTCATGGTCTGGGCGGCGATTCTGTACTGCCTGGCGGGCAGCGTCATCACGCATTTCATTGGCCGCCCGCAGATCAAGCTGAACTTCAACCAGCAGCGCCTGGAGGCCGATTTTCGCCACCATATGGTCCGGGTGCGCGAGTACAGCGAATCCATCGCGCTTGACAAAGGCGAAACGGTCGAGCGCGGCCAGCTTGACATGCGCTTCTCCAAAGTCCTGGGCAACTATTTGGCGTTGATCAAGAGCCAGAAAAACCTGATCTGGTTCACCGCCGGGTTTGGCCAGGCGGCCGTGGTGTTCCCGATGATCGTAGCCGCACCGCGCTACTTCAGCGGCGCGATTCAGCTGGGCGAGCTGACGCAAATCAGTGGCGCCTTTGGCCGCGTGCAAGACTCTTTGAGCTGGTTTGTGGACAACTACAGCACGCTGGCCGCCTGGCGCGCAACAACCGACCGTTTGACCAGTTTTGAGGATAGTTTTACGGCTCTAGCCCTCGCCCACAATACGTTGTCAGCTACTGATTCAGAAGCACTTAACGCACCGGACCTGACGCTGGCTTTGCCCACCGGCGCAGTGCTGCTGGCCCACGCAAGCCTGCACGCCGAGCCTGGTGCCAGCGTGCTGCTGCAAGGGCCCTCGGGCAGCGGCAAGTCCACCCTGTTTCGCGCCATCGCCGGCATCTGGCCGTTTGCCAGCGGCACCCTCGCACGCCCAGCCAACGCAATGTTCATCCCGCAGCGACCCTACTTCCCCAATGGCCCGCTGCGCGATGCGCTGGCCTACCCCGAGCCTGCGACACGGTACACCGACGCTGATTTAAATCAGGCCCTGGTGGATGCCCTGCTGCCCGAGTTGGCCAACCACTTGGACGACTCGGATGCCTGGGGCCAAAAGCTCTCTGGCGGCGAGCAGCAGCGCCTGGCCATCGCCCGAGTTTTGCTTAAAAAACCGGCCTGGGTGTTTGCCGACGAAGCCACCAGCGCGCTCGATCCAGCGGCTGAAGAAAAACTGTATAAAAGGCTCATTACCCTCGTCCAGTCTTCCAAAGGAGCTATTATTTCAATAGCTCACCGACCCTCAATTGCGGCCTTCCACGCGCAGACGTGGATGCTGGAGCCACAGCCTGCGGGTGCGCCTGCAGCCTATCAGGTCAAGGTGTCGACACCGGGGTTGACGGCGGGGTCGGGGCCTGCGACGCCATGAACCGCGCATACCCGCGCCCGCGCAATTCACACGCCGGGCAACTGCCGCAGCCATAGCCCCAAGCGTGGCGTTGCGTGCGGTCGCCCAGGTAGCAGGTGTGGGTATGCTCGATGATGAGGTTGACCAGGGCCTCACCGCCACGCGGTGTTTCGTTGTTCTCGCCACGCGGTGTTTCGTTGTTCTCGCCACGCGGTGTTTCGTTGTTCTCGCCACGCGGCGATTGAGATTTTTCACCCAAGTCTTTTGCCATTTCCCACGTTGCCGCCTTGTCAATCCACATCAGCGGCGTCTCGATCAAAAAACGCTTGTCCATGCCCAGCGACAGCGCCAGTTGCATCGCCTTCATTGTGTCGTCGCGGCAATCGGGGTAGCCTGAAAAATCGGTCTCGCAGACGCCGGTGACGATCACCTGCAAATCGCGCCGGTAGGCCACCGCCGCCGCCAGCGTGAGGAACAGCAGGTTGCGCCCTGGCACAAACGTGTTGGGCAGGCCGCTTTGCTCCATCTTGAAGGCGGTGTCACGCGTGAGTGACGTGTCGCTTACCTCGCCCAGCACGGCCAAATCCAGCAAATGATCCTGCCCCAGCTTCAAAGCCCACTGCGGGAACTGGGCGCGAATTTCCCGCAGCACGTTCAGGCGGCATTCAAGCTCAATATGGTGGCGCTGGCGGTAGTCAAACGCAATGGTCTCGACACGCTCATATTTGGAGAGCGCCAGCGCCAGGCAGGTGGTGGAGTCCTGGCCGCCGGAGAAAAGAACCAAGGCGGATGTGTGCATAAAATCAATTGGGGGCAGATTCCAATTATCTATTCTCAATTTGCATATTTAATTGGAATCTGACCCCAATTAATGGGCGTCAAATCGTCACCCCACCATCCACCACGATCGTCTGCCCGGTTACAAACGACCCGGCTTGGGACGCCAAAAACACCGCCGCCCCGGCGATTTCATCAGGCTCGCCGATGCGGCGCAGCGGCGTGGTGGAGGTGCGGAGTTTGAGGCCTTCGGCGTCTTCCCACAACGCGCGGGCGAAGTCGGTTTTGATGAGGCCTGGCGCGATGCAGTTCACGCGCACGTTGTGCGGCCCGTACTCGTGCGCCAGGTTGCGTGCCAGTTGCAAATCAGCCGCCTTGGAGATGCCGTAGGCCCCAATCACTGGCGTGCCGCGCAGGCCGCCGATGCTGGAGACAATGATGATGCTGCCTTCCTTGCGCTCAATCATCTGCGGTGCCACAAAGCCGATCAGCCAGTGGTTGGCGAGCACGTTGTTCTCAAAAATCTTGCGGAACTGGTCGTCTTCAATGCCGGCCATGGGGCCGTAGTAGGGATTCGACGCCGCGTTGCAGACCAGAATGTCAATCTTGCCAAAACGCGCATTGGTCTCATCCACCAGGTTTTTAAGCTGCTCTTTGGACGAGATGTTGGCGGGGATGGACACCGCCGTGCCGGTGCCAAATTTTGCGTTGATGGCCGCCGCCACTTCTTCGCACGGCGCGGCTTTTCGGCTTGATATCACGACCTTGGCCCCCTGCTCTGCCATCCGTTGGGCGATCGCCTTGCCAATGCCTTTGGACGAGCCGGTGATGACGGCGACTTTGCCTGTCAATGAAAAAAGTGACATGGGATTCCCCGATTAAGTTTGATCGAATTTCACGCCTTCTCAACCCCATAGCGCCCATACTCCATGCGCGCAATGGTGCGGCAATGCACTTCGTCTGGCCCGTCGGCCAGACGCATGGTACGCATGCTGGCGTACTGCTTGGCCAGGCCCGCGTCGGTGCTCACACCGGCTGCGCCGAAGGCCTGAATCGCGTGGTCGATGATGCGCAGCGCAGCCAAGGGCGCGGCGACCTTGATCATCGCGATTTCGGCACGCGCCACCTTGTTGCCGGCCTTGTCCATCATGTCGGCGGTTTTGAGCGTGAGCAGGCGCGTCATCTCGATGTCGATGCGTGCATGCGCCACGCGCTCTTCCCATACCGATTGCTCTGAGATGCGCTTGCCAAACGCAACGCGCGACTGCAGGCGCCTGACCATTTTTTCCAGCGCCACTTCCGCACTGCCGATGATGCGCATGCAGTGGTGAATGCGCCCAGGCCCAAGACGGCCTTGCGCAATCTCAAAGCCGCGCCCTTCGCCCAGCAGCAGGTTTTCCACCGGCACACGCACGTCCTTCAAAATCACCTCGGCATGGCCGTGTGGCGCATCGTCAAAGCCAAACACCGGCAGCATGCGTACCACCTCAATGCCCGGCGCGTCCAGAGGCACCAGCATTTGCGACTGCTGTGAATGCTTGGGAGCCGTGGGGTCGGTCTTTCCCATCACAATGGCGAGCTTGCAGCGCGGGTCGCCCACGCCGGACGACCACCACTTGCGGCCATTGATGACGTAGTGATCACCATCCCGCACGATGCGGGTGTCAATGTTGGTGGCGTCACTCGATGCCACGTCGGGCTCGGTCATCAGGAAGGCAGAGCGGATTTCCCCGGCCAAGAGCGGCTGCAGCCAGCGCGCCTTGTTGGCGTCAGAGGCGTAGCGCGCCAGCACTTCC
>JAYVNK010000213.1:0-4866 GCA_043758475.1 Comamonadaceae bacterium
GACAGGGTGGCAATGCCCAAGTAGATGCCTTTGACCCGCAGCGCGGGCAAGCCCACCACCAGGCCGACTGCCGCTGACAGTCCGGCGGCGCTGATGAGCGCCAGCGGAAACGGCACGCCAGCATTGGTCAGCACCGCCTGGGTGTACGCGCCCACGCCCAAAAAAGCCGCATGCCCGAGCGAGAACAGCCCGGTAAAACCCGCCAGCAGCATCAAGCCCAAACCTGCGATGGAGTAAATCATCACAAACGTGAGCTGCGCCAGCCAGTACTCGGC
The DNA here is from genome assembly GCA_043758475.1 of Comamonadaceae bacterium. Taxonomy (GTDB): domain Bacteria; phylum Pseudomonadota; class Gammaproteobacteria; order Burkholderiales; family Burkholderiaceae_C; genus JANYCG01. The sequence goes on from JAYVNK010000213.1 coordinate 276, forward strand.
AAACACCCACGGAGCTAAAAGCAGCACCAGCAGCAACGCGCCGTACCAGAACACCTGCCCGCCATGCTTGGCGATCTTGATGTCTTGCGCGTAATCGGTTTTGAAGATGAAACGCATGTCAGAGGACTCCCCCCCGAAGCGCCTTTGGCGCCTCCCCCTCAGGGGGCGCCACCAGCGGCCCGGCAAAGCCGGTTCCGCGGTAGCCCTGGCAGGCTGCACGTCGCACGTTGCGGAGTTGTTGCCTCATACTTTTTTTCTTAGATTCTCACCAAACAAACCGTTCGGCTTCACCATCAGCATGATGAGCACCATCACGTAAGCCGCTGTGTCCTTGAAGCCATCGGGCAAATAAAACCCCGACAGCGATTCGATGATGCCAATGATCAGCCCGCCCACAATCGCACCCGGCAGGCTGCCAAAGCCGCCCACCACCGCAGCGGGAAACGCCTTGAGCCCGATAAAGCCCATGTTGGCATGCACAAACGTGATGGGGGCCAGCAGCAGCCCGGCCACTGCCGCGACGGCAGCCGCCAGCCCCCACGCAATGCCGTTGAGCCGCTTGACCGGAATGCCCATGTAGTAAGCGGCCAACTGGTTTTGAGACGACGCCTGCATGGCAATGCCCAGCTTGCTGTAGCGAAACAGCGCAAACAGCAGGCCGCACAGCACGGCGGTCACAAAAATCACTGCCATCTGCTCGACGTTCAGCACCAGTGCGCCCACTTTCCATATCTGGTCTTTGTAGGGCACGGGCAGGGTATGCGTCTCGGTGCCGATGCCGGGGATCATGGTGATGAGCCCGCGCGCCACGTAGCCAATGCCGATGGTCAGCATCACGATGGAGAAAGCGGGCTGGCCCAGAATCGGGCGTATCACCAGACGCTCCAGCAACACGCCAAACACGGCCATGGCCACCACCGAGCTCAGCACCGCGAGCCAGAACGGAAAGCCCAGCATCGTCATGCCCGCCAGGCCGCCGAATGCGCCGAGCATCATCAGCTCGCCCTGCGCAAAGCTGACGGTCTCTGTAGCCTTGTAGATCAGCACAAAGCCCAAGGCAATCAAGCCGTAAATGCAACCCTGCGCAATGCCGCTGATCAGCAGTTGTAGAACCTGCACGCCGCCTCCTTTTCTCTTCCTTTGTTGGGATGCCTGTTTATAGCGGCAAGAGGCGGAATCATTGATAGGGTTGTTCCCAGTGGTGCGGATTGGGTGACCCGGTTTAATAGGAGCCATGACAAACTCAGTCGAAGTCAGCCAGCATGGCGAGGTCACCCTGGTGACACTGAACCGCCCCAACGTGCGCAACGCGGTGGACGCCTCTACGGCGCGCGCGCTGCACGCGGTGTTTCTTGCGTTTGATGCCGACGACAGCGCCCGTGTGGCTGTGTTTCACGGGGCCAACGGGCATTTCTGCGCGGGGTGGGATTTGCAGGCGGGCGCGGCCATGCTGGCGCGGTCGAATGAAGCTGGGCAGGGCGAAGCGGGGTCAGGTGCAACAGGGTCAGGTGCAACAGAGTCAAGCGTGTTGTCCGACCTGCCCTTCACGCCACAAGACACGACCGCGCTGGGGCCGATGGGCCCGTCGCGCCTGCTGCTGTCCAAGCCGGTCATCGCAGCCGTCAGTGGTGCGGCGGTGGCGGGCGGTATGGAACTCGCGCTGTGGTGCGACATGCGCGTGATGGAGCATGACGCCTACTTCGGCGTCTACTGCCGCCGCTTTGGCGTGCCGCTGATTGATGGCGGCACGGTGCGTCTGCCCCGGCTTATCGGCATGGGTCACGCGATGGATTTGATTTTGACGGGCCGCAAGGTGGAAGCCGCTGAGGCGCTGCAAATGGGCTTGTGCAACCGCGTGGTGCCCACGGGCCAGGCGTTGGCAGCCGCGCTTGAATTGGCCCAGCAGCTATGCCGCTTCCCGCAAAGAACCATGCTGGCCGACCGCCTCAGCGCCTACACCCAATGGAACCTGGATTTGCCGCACGCTCTGCACCAGGAATGGGAGCGCGGCAAGCTGTGCATTGGCGAGGGGCTGCAAGGGGCAGCGCGCTTTTCGGCGGGCGCGGGGCGGCACGGGAAGTTCTAGCGGTTTGGCGGCGGAATCAGGTTAAACTACTATAAAAATTGATAAAATGAGGCTGTAGCCCCTTTACAGTATGCATAGTTAGCTATATAAAACGTAGTATTTTGTCTTTTCTCAAGACGGAGGAGTGGTGAGCCAAATGACGGCTTGCAGGCACGACTGCCTGGCCTCCTCGCGGCATCAGGCCGACGTGGCACTCGGCTACGCGGCTGTCCCCCACAGCGGCTAAAAATCGGTTTACAGCCGACTCTTCCTCCTTGATGCCGCTGCGCTGAGCGCCAGGCCGACCTGATCCTTCGAGCTGAATTTATTTCAGCCACAGCCTTCTATCGCAGGCTTCTCTCCAAGCTTCGCATTGTGCGAGGCTTGCTATCCTCATCCGCATGAAAGTGTCTGAACTCGCTGCGCGCACCAAAGTGTCGGCCCACAGGCTGCGCCGCTATGAAGCGATGGGGCTGATCATTGCAGAGCGCAACGGCAGTGGGTACCGGGAGTTTGCCGATCACACTGTGCGCGAGGTGATCTTTATCTCAATGAGCCGCGAACTTGGGTTCTCCTTGAAGTACCTGAACGAATATCTGCCCATGTACCGCGCTGGCACGCTCACCTTCGACCAGATGGTGGACAACATGCGTGGCCGCATTGCCGAAGTGGATGTGCAAATCGCCATGCATCAGGCGCTTCGCAAAAAACTGGTGTCACACATCGCTTGGCTGAAAAAGCGTAAACGCGAATTTGCCAAGCGCGCGCTGGACAAGTCGCCGTCAGCCTGGTCTGCAAATAAAGGGTTAAAACCGTGAATTCGCCCACTCCCCTGTTTGAGGCAACCCGCGCTGCCATCATGGCCATGCCGATGGCGCAGACCCTCAAGATTGAGTTTCGCCGCATCGAGCCGGGCATCGTCGAGCTGGAAATACCCGTGCAGGACACCTTTTGCTTTCGTCCTGGGCAACTGCAGGCCACTGCCATTTTTGCGGCCGCCGATTTTGCGGCGGTAAGCGCGGCAAGCACCTTGTTGCCGCCGGCTTTCATCAACGCCACCATTGACGGGACTCTGAAAATCGTCGCACCGGCACGTGGCAGCCACCTGGTGGCGCGCGGACGGGTGGTCAGTGCTTCCCGCCTGCTCACAGTATGCGCAGCAGACGTGTTTGCCGTGGACAACGGCATTGAGACTCTGTGCGCCACGCTGTTGGGCACTGCTCGCAACATCGACATGAGGCCAAAACCATGATGCCACCCGGCTACCAGCCGCACACCTGCCGCAGCCCACTGACTGACCCGTGGGAGCCGCTGCTTTCGCGGCAAACCGCCGACGCACTCTACCTGGCGCTCGAAATCCGCGAAGCGCATTGCAACGCACGCGGCTTTGCGCACGGCGGGCTCATCTCGGCGCTGGCCGACAACGCCATGGGTCACTCTGCGGTGCTGCAGGCGCGCCGCCGCGCCGGGTCCGAGAACGCCAGTGCCGTCACCGTTTCGCTGTCGCTGGATTTCATTGACAGCGCACAAGTCGGCGACTGTGTTGAATTTCAGCCCACCGTGTTGAAGGTAGGCCGCACGCTGGCTTTTGTGGACTGCCGCGTGGTGTGCGGCGACCGGCTGATTGCCAGGGGAAGTGCCAGTTTCCGCATGATTTAGGGGTAAAATGAGCCTCTAACCCTTGTCTAGAATGCATAGTCAGCTACTATTAACATAGTATTAAAGGGCTGTGCCGGAACCGTTTTTAAACAGCAGGTTCAGTTCTTTGCCAGACGCCGCATCCGCAAACCCCTCAAATGTGCCGTGCTCTGCCAGCATCTTCGCAGACCGAATGAAACCGCCCCAGGCGGCGCGCGCCATGGCACCACCTACGCTGATGCGCCGCACGCCCAACGCAGCGATATCGGGCACCGTGAGCGCGCTGGCCGAGCCCACCAGCAGGTTGAAGGGTTTGGGCGCTACGGCCTGCACCAGTGCGCTGATCTGCTCTCGTGTGGACACGCCAGGCGCATACAGGCAGTCGGCGCCCGCGTTGGCATAAGCTTGGAGGCGGGCAATGGTTTCGGCCATGTCGGGCCGGCCGACCAGAAAGCACTCGGCACGGCCGACCAGCAGCACATCACCGCCAGACTTGTCGATGGCGCTGCGGGCTGCGCGCATGCGCTCAACCGCCTCGTCCAGTGCGAACAGGGGGCGGGTTGAATCGCCGGTCGAGTCTTCAATCGACAAGCCCGCAATGCCGGTTTGCGCCGCCAGCCGCACGCTCTCGCCCACGCCTGCGGCATCCATCGCAAAGCCGCTCTCAAAATCAGCGTTTATGGGTACATCGACCGCCGCCGCCATCTCATGCAAATGCGCCAGCGCCATGTCGCGTGTGATGGCGTTGTCAGCCCGCGCGCGCGACCACGCAAAGCCCGAGCTTGTGGTCGCCAACGCCTTGAAGCCAAGGCTTTGCAGATAGCGCGCGCTGCCCGCGTCCCATGGATTGGGGATAACGAAGCAGCCGCTTTGGTGAAGTGCTGCGAT
>JAYVNK010000214.1:0-4857 GCA_043758475.1 Comamonadaceae bacterium
CGGCAACCCCAACGGCGACCCGGACGCGGGCAATATGCCGCGCATGGATGCTGAATCCGGCCATGGCTTGGTGACGGACGTGTCGCTGAAGCGGAAGATTCGGAATTTCGTCGGCCTTGTGAAGTCGCCTGACAACACCGAACCAGCGCTTGGAGAACAGCGTTTCGCTGATAAATTTGCGCCGGGGGAAAAGCGTTTTGAAATCTATGTGCGCGAAAAAGCCATTTTGAATTTGGAGCATCAACGAGCCTATTCGGCGCTTAAATTGGATGTGCCTGCAGAAGAGCAAACTGATGATGCGGTTGAAGTTGCAGAGGCGGACACGAAGAAGAAAAAGCCTGCAAAGGAAAAACGCAAGGGCAGTGCCGATGAAGTGGGCCAAGCCCGTAAATGGATGTGCCAAAACTTCTTTGACGTGCGGACTTTCGGCGCAGTTATGTCGCTGGGCACCAACTGCGGCCAAGTCCGTGGCCCGGTGCAGTTGACTTTTGCCCGCTCGGTTGACCCCATCGTGGCGCTGGAGCATTCCATCACCCGCATGGCGGTTGCGACAGAAGCCGAAGCGGAAAAACAGCAGGGCGACAACCGCACCATGGGCCGCAAGCACACAGTGCCCTATGGCGTGTATGTCGCCCACGGCTTTGTATCTTCCTTCCTGGCAAAACAAACCGGCTTTGGTGAAGAGGACCTGGAACTGTTTTTCAAAGCGCTGGAGCAAATGTTTGAGCATGACCGCTCAGCTGCTCGCGGCGAAATGTCCACCCGCGGGTTGTATGTGTTCAAGCATGACAGCGAACTCGGTAACGCCCCGGCCCATGCGTTGTTTGATCGTCTACAAATTAAGGCCAAAGAAGCTGACGCAGTGGTTCGTAGTTTTGGCGCGTATTCGGTGGCGTTTGATGGGCAAACCCTGGCTGTGGGGCAAACCGTGCAGCCTGCTCCAGGAGTCACCTTGATCCGCCGCTGCTAATTGGGGACATCCATGAAAATCCTACCCACCGATATCGACGGCCAGCGTATTCGCCGCCTCTACGACGAAAACACCGAAACCTGGTGGTTCTCCGTGATTGACGTGGTGCAGGTGTTGACGGACAGCACTTATGCCAATCGATACTGGTCAGACTTGAAGCGGAAGCTGGCAAAAGAGGCTGGATCTGAGCAACCTTACGAGAAAATCGTAAGGTTGAAATTGACCTCGCCAGACGGAAAGAAACGCGAGACGGACTGCGCCACCGCCGAAACCCTGCTGCGCCTGGTGCAATCCATTCCCAGCCCCAAGGCCGAGCCGATCAAGCTGTGGCTTGCCAAGGTGGGTTATGAGCGCATGCAAGAGCTGGCCGACCCGGCTCTGTCAATCAACCGTGCCCGCCAGACCTGGCAGCAGCATGGCCGCAGCGACAAGTGGATACAGCAGCGCATGACGGGGCAGGAAACGCGCAACAAGCTCACCGATTATTGGAGCGAGCACGACATCAAAAAAGGCAGCGAGTTCGCTATCCTCACCAACATCATCCACCAGGAGTGGTCTGGTGTGAGTGTGGCGCAGCACAAGGACATGAAGGGCCTGAGCAGCCACAACCTGCGTGACCACATGAGCGAGGCCGAGTTGATTTTTACTGCGCTGGCCGAGCTGTCTACCCGGCAGATTGCGGAAAGTGTGGATGCCACTGGCATGGCAGAAAACAAGTCCGCAGCCAAAACAGGTGGCCGCATTGCTGCCCAGGCCCGCCACCAGCTGGAAAGTCAAACCGGCAAGCCGGTGGTGACTGGCACCAACTACCTGCCACCCGCTGTGCCCAAGGTCGGGAAGGCCATGAAGGCCATGAAGGCACCCAAGAGGGCATAGGGCCACCGCAGCGGCCAATATCAGAAACACGTCAAGACACCTGTCGAGTCACTTGTGGTCGAAGTCGAACTAATCCCCCTGTCTGCCTTGCAGCACTGGCAGTATTGCCCGCGCCAGTGTGGCCTGATTCATCTGGAGCAAGTGTTTGATGAAAACGTTCACACGCTGCGTGGGCAGGCGGTGCATGCCAAGGTGGACAAGCCCGGTGTAGAAACTGCCAAGGGCGTTCGTGTGGAGCGCGCCATGCCGCTTTGGCAGGATGACCTTGGCTTGGTGGGCAAGGCCGATGTGGTGGAGTTTCTGCCAGGTGGCGTGCCGTACCCCGTGGAATACAAGCACGGTAGCCGCAACAAGGCCGCTGACATTGCGGCGTGCGACGATATTCAGTTGGCTGCTCAGGCCATGTGTCTTGAAAGCATGTTGGGTAAAACGGTGAACGAGGGTGCCATCTACTACGCCACGTCCAAACGGCGGCGTGTGGTGCCTATTACCGTACAGCTCCGTGCCGACGTGGTGCAGACCGCGCAGGCCATTCGGCAAATGTTTGCCTCGGGCAAGTTGCCACCGGCGTTGGAGGCAGATCAGGCCACCAAGCGCTGCAAGGCCTGTTCGTTATTGGAGCGTTGCCAGCCTGTGGCTGCGCGAGCAAACTTTGTTGTAGCCCGCGCCGCGCTGTTTGACCCGGATGCATAGAGCCTGAACCACATGCAACTTCTCAACACCCTTTACGTCACCACAGCAGACACTTATCTGCGGCTTGACAACGACACCTTGCGCGTTGAAGTGGAGAGGGAGACCAAACTGCGCGTGCCGCTGCACCATTTGAGCGGCGTGGTGTGTTTTGGCCATACGGGTTTGTCGGCCCCGCTAATGCATCGCCTGGCGGAAGATGGCATTGCATTGGTGCTGCTGGATGACAACGGACGCTTCAAGGCCCGGCTTGAGGGGGCGGTGACGGGCAATGTGCTGCTGCGCCAAGCCCAGTTTGCGCGCGTGGCAGACCCAGTGTTTACCTTGGACATGGCGCGCGCATGCGTGGCGGGCAAGATCAAGAACACCCGCCAGGTGTTGCAGCGCGGCGCACGGGAGGCCAAGCTTGAAGATGAAGCGAAAACCTTGACCCGGGTTGCCGATGACCTCGCAGCCAGTCTGCGTGCGCTGCCTGACGCCAGCAGTCTGGACGTGTTGCGCGGCATTGAAGGTGAGGCAGCCCGGCAATACTTCAGCGGTCTCAATCTGCTGGTCCGTGCGGATGCGCGATGCGCGTTTCAAATGGATGGCCGCACCCGGCGTCCGCCGCGTGACCGCTTCAATGCTGTGCTGTCGTTTTTATACGCCATGTGGATGAACGACTGCCGCAGCGCGCTTGAGGCTGCGGGTCTGGATCCGCAAGTTGGTTTTCTACACGCATTGCGTCCCGGCCGCGCTGCGCTTGCACTGGATTTGATGGAAGAGTTTCGCCCTTGGGCGGACCGCCTGGCCCTGACGCTGATCAACCGCAGCCAGTTGACGGCGGATGACTTTGTGATGCGCGAGGGTGGCGCAGTGTCGCTGGAGCCCGATGCGCGCAAGGCCGTGGTGGTGGCGTATCAGGAGCGCAAGCGCGATGAAGTCAATCACCCGCTGCTTGCGCAGGCTGTTCCGCTGGGTTTGCTGCCGTTGGTGCAGGCGCGCTTGATGGCGCGTGCCGTGCGGGATGACGCCGTGCCGTACGTGCCTTTTGTTGCCAAATAGTTGCTGAAGTAACTTCAAAATGGAGGACGCGCAATGTTGGTGCTGGTTTGTTACGACGTGAGTACCGAAACCAAGGCAGGTAGACGCCGCTTGCGCAGGGTTGCCAAGGTTTGCGAAAGCACCGGGCAACGCGTGCAGAAATCGGTTTTTGAGTGTCAGCTTGACCTGCCTCGCTTCGAGACTTTGGAGCGCGAACTGCTGGCTGAAATAGACCCCGCGCAAGACTGCCTTCGGTTGTACAGAATCCCCGGGACACGCGGGTTTGAAGTGCTGGAGCACGGCGCGTTCAAGGCGGTAGATTTTGACGGGCCGCTGGTCCTTTGAATCCCCGTCTTTAGTGACGTGCGTGAATCCCAAGCCTTGATGGCCGCAGATGCCCGGTCTGTGATAACGTGGAATCCGCGAACCTCAAGTGACGGCTTGCCCGCCAAAGGGTTCGCGCGCTACGCAAGCCAATGATTCCAATGATTTTTTCGAGCTGAACCATCAAAACGCACCATGCGAATGCTGTTGCGTCGAGAGGTTCGCGCAAAGGCCTCAAAAATGCCTTTATCGATAGTCGTTTGGCCGCGAAGCGAGTCGCCCGGCTTCGATGCCGGGCGTGGATTGAAACTGCGCATCGGTCAGCTTGCTCTCGGCATTGCCCAGAGTCGCCCGGCTTCGATGCCGGGCGTGGATTGAAACAGCATTTCCGCTGGCAGTATTGCCCGCGCCGCGCAATTTGACCCCGACGCGTGAAGCGCATGCTAAAAGCGGCTGTGAATTAATTGTTTCAGGCTGGTAGCGCTGGTGGCCCGGTTGCTGGACAGTCTGGATAGCGTGTTTGATGATTCGCCGGAGGCGGTAGCCCGTGCTTGGGATGAAGAGATTGCGCGCCGCGTGGCTGATTTCGAGGCCGGTCGAACCAAGGGAATTCCAGATGAGCAGATACATGCCGAATTACAGGCCATGATTCGAGCCCACAAAGCGTCGTGAGAGTAATTTACGAGCCGGAAGCCGTTGAAGAAGTCCGGCAGGCCAGCGCGTGGTATTTGGTGGAAGCGGGCGAGAGAATTGCTTCTGAATTTCTCCAGGAAATTGAATCCAAGTGTGCACTGCTGGTTGAATATCCAAATATGGGAACACCCGGTGGCGACCAGATGCGGTCAATGCCCTTGAGAGTGTTTCCTTACACGCTGCACTACAAAGTTGAAACTGACGTAATTCGGATATTTGCTTTTGCCCACAGCACGCGAGAACTGGCTGGCCTGAAGAAGTCGATCTACAGCCTGATCGAT
>JAYVNK010000215.1:0-4856 GCA_043758475.1 Comamonadaceae bacterium
CTGGCTGCCGTAGCACCCGCACGTCGCGCCGCCAAGCTGGACCCGGCGCAGGCCATCCGCCTGTGAGGCATGTGCGATGGACGAGGGGTCAGGCAACACGGCGGACAATTCGGTGAGTCGCGTGGCGTCTACCGGCGCGCTGATCGAACTTGCCGACATCCACAAGACCTACAACCTGGGCCTGCCCAACGAGGCCGAGGTATTGCACGGTCTGGGTCTACGCATCAACCGGGGCGAATTTGTAGCGTTGATCGGCCCCTCAGGCTCGGGCAAGAGTACTCTGCTGAACATCATCGGCCTGCTGGAGCGCGCAACCACCGGCAGCTACCGGGTTGAAGGCAAAGAGACCACGGCCCTGGACGACGCTGCGCTCACCTTGCTCAGGCGCAACACGCTCGGCTTCGTGTTCCAGTTCCATCACCTGCTGCCCGCCTTTACTGCGCTCGAAAACGTGACCCTGCCTGCGCTGATGCGCGAAGGCCGGGTGACACCCGCCGCGTTGCAGCGCGCCCGCGCGGTGCTGAAATCGGTGGGCCTCGAAAACGCCATGGCCAAACGCCCTGGCGAATTGTCAGGCGGGATGCAGCAGCGCGTGGCCATTGCCCGCGCACTGGTGCTGGAGCCACCGCTGGTGCTGGCCGATGAGCCCACCGGTAACCTGGACACCGCGTCGTCAGACGACGTGTTTGCACTGATGCGGCGCATGCACGCCGAGTTGAACACCTCGTTCTTGATCGTCACCCACGACCCGCGCCTGGCCGCGCGCTGCGACCGCGTGATTGAGCTGGTTGACGGACGGATCAAACGTGATGAGGCGCATTTGCGTTAAACCAGAACCGACTGCAGGTCGCGTCGCATGGATTTTGGCATCACCGGGCCGCGTCCGAAGCGTACTACCAGGTCTGGCCTGCCACCGCTACCTCCAGGGCCGATGCCCATCGCCGTTGAAAACTGGGGCCGCAGCCTGGCGACCTCCACCGGCTGGTTGACCATCGAATTGCGAATGCCCAAGGCTGCGGCCTGAAGCGCGAAACGTTCGTAGCAGCGTCCCGCCTCAATCCAGTGCGTCTTGTCACTGGCCTCAGAGACAAAAACTGCAACGCCTGCGGAGCTGAGCAGGTGCTTGGCGTATTTGTCGTTCTCGTTTTTGGGCGTGAAGAACATGCCAAAAAGCGGGCTGCCAAGCCAACGCGGCACCGACGGGTTTCCCGACGCGCCCGTGTACAAACCGTCACCGGTTTTAACCGCTTCATCGGTGCCAAAGCGTATCCAGCTTTTCAGTTCTTCAACGAAGGCGGGATCGTTCATTTGCGCAGTATTGCCTTCAACGACATACGCCAGAATATTCTCAAGCGCGGCTTTTTCGGTGAGCAGCATCACCCGAACGCCCGAGCCCGTGCCAGCCAGTTGCAATAGGCGTAGTTCTTCGGTGGATAACGGCTTGCCGTCGTATTCGGCACGCGTGCATTGGCGCTCGGGGATCGCCAGATAAAGCGGCGTCGAGACCGCTTTGGTCGCTTCCAGCGCAACTCTGATCACACCACCACCCGCCGTTGCAGGGTCAAAGCGCACGTCCCCCTTCAAGCCATTGGCCAGCGCCGCCTGCACCAAGTTCTCGGCTGCACAGCCCAACGACACGTACAGGTGATGGTCGTCCGGGTCAACCGCAGGGGTGCGCCGCATAAGGTCGGGCAGGATGGTGATGACATCATCTTCAATGCGAAATTTCCAGCACTGCGTGTTGTGGCTGGACGGGGCCAGCGTGGCATACCGTAGCAGCTCCTGGCGTAACAGAGCGCGGTCTCCGGCAGGTGCTTTGGCCGGGTGCCAGGTGCTGCGGACCGTGGCTTCGTAGCTACCAGCACCCTTATCTGACGAGCAGGCTTGCAGCAAGAAGGGCGCGCTTACAGTGGCCACTGCGGATGCTGCTGTGCAGTGAATAAACTTTTGACGTGTGATCATGGTTATTCTCCAGTCATCCAATGCTAGAGCGACACACGCAAAAGTTCAGTGCGGTAGCACACCTTCACGCAGGCGACCTGTTTGCGTCAGCGCAAAGACCACCATCGCGGTAAAGGCCAGTCCGGCTGCCAGCAGGAACGTGCTGGCCGGGTTCAGCAGCCACAATGCCCCGGCAATCAGCGATGCGGGTAAGTAAATTACACCGGTCACAAAGTTGTACAGACCAATGGCAGAAGCGCGCCGCTCGGCCTCCAGATCGACAATGAAAGCTTTATTTTGGGCCTCGTCTATCGCATAGAAAACGCCATACAGAATGAACAGCACAATGATTTCCCACTGCGTACTGGCAAGCGCAAAGCCCAGGCTCATCACCAAATAAACCGCATAGCCCAGCATGATCATCTTTGGCCTGCCCACGCGGTCCCCGAGCTTGCCAATCAGTGGTGCCGCAATGACGCACGCAATGTTGAACATCGCGTAAAGCAGCACGGTGTCTTTGACCGAAAAGCCCACGCTGTGGGCGCGCAACATCAAGAATCCAAAACTGAAGTAGGCCAGCGAAAAGATGCCTGCACTGACCAGGTAGCGCTTGAACCCGGGGCCCAGGCTTTGCCATGTCTGCAACATGTTCTCGCGTGGGCGCGCTGGCGCAGGCTGGTCTTTAACAAAGCTCAAAGCCACCACGCCCAGCACCGCAGGCACCAGCGCCAGCCAGAACAAAATTCGGTAAGTCGAAGCACCGTCGCCCAGCCACGACAGCAGGGCATAAGCCGCCAGCGGCCCGAGCACAGCGCCCGATTTGTCCAGCGCCTTGTGCACGCCGAAAGCGTAGCCACGGCTCCCCTTGTCGGCCACAGCGGAAAGCCAAGCATCGCGCGGTGGGCCTCTGAACCCCTTGCCGAGGCGTTCAATGACGCGAAATACAGTCAAGCCAGTGATGGAGCTACTTACCAGCAGGATAATCTTGGCGACCGTCGAAAAACAATAGCCCGCCAAAGCAAATATTTTGCGTTTTCCGGTGCGGTCTGAAAGCCAGCCCGCGTAGCAGTTGAGGGACGAGGCTGACAAATCTGCCAGGCCTTCGACCAGGCCAAGAAAAGCTGCGGATGCTCCTGCAATGGTAGTGAAGAAAATTGCGAATACCGAGAAGATCATCTCGGAGCTAAGGTCGGTCAAGAAGCTGACCAATCCGAGCTTCAGCACGTCAGGATGAACACCAAACCTGGTACTGACGGGATCAGTTGTTTGGTGCGCCTTCAAACCACTGCCCCGAAGAGCGATCCCACACCGGCCGTGATGGCCATGGCCAAGGCACCCCAGAACGTGACGCGCCAGGCACCAGTCCAGAGATTGGCACCTCCCACATTGGCAGCCAGTACGCCCAAAACAGCCAGAAAAGCGAGCGACATGACGGTAATCCACGCAATCAGGTGCGGACCCACCGCCAGCGCCGTGACGCCCAGTGGCAGCGCTGCACCGACGGCAAAGCTGGCAGCCGATGAGAGTGCCGCTTGAACCGGCCGTGCACCCTGCTCCTCGGAAATTCCCAGCTCCTCACGCGCGTGCGTGCCCAGCGCATCGTGACTCATCATCTGCTCAGCCACCTGGCGCGCAAGCGCTGCATCCAGCCCGCGTGTGACATAAATGGCCGCCAGTTCCCGATGCTCGGCAGCGGGGTCTTTTGCAAGCTCTGCGCGCTCGCGGGCAAGGTCGGCTTTTTCGGTATCGGCCTGTGAATGCACCGACACATACTCACCCGCCGCCATCGACATGGCACCTGCCACCAGACCCGCGACTCCAGTAAGCAGCAGGCTGCTATGGCTGGCGCTTGCAGCCGCCACGCCAACAATCAGGCTGGCAGTAGAAACAATGCCGTCGTTCGCGCCGAGAACGGCCGCGCGCAGCCAGCCGATGCGGGAGGTGCGGTGTCTTTCAATATGTCTCATATCGTCCCTTGGTTCAAGAGTTTCATCGCAAAGTTACCCGGCCATGATGCATCGTCAAGGCTTGTGTACAGCGTCCGAAAGGAATCGCCTGCAGGCGTTAAGCCAAAGGAAGCTCCCAACTGCACATCGTTGCGTTTCTACGCCGGAAACCGGTCGAAGACAACCAGTGCGGCGACCACAACCAGCGCCGCAATGGGTCCTGCCAGGGGGTAAACGATGAACGCCAGCACCGCTGCCACCATGAGCAGGTGGCGCAATCCCCAACTGTAGAGCAAGCCCGCGCGGCGCAAGTACGCGACGGCAGTGGGCGCCCAGCGCTGGCGCTCTTTTGATTCGACCGGCATGGCACTGATGAACCCTGCGTGGTTGTAGTACCGCACAGCCATCGCCGAGCAGACAAGCGACGCGAATAGCACGCCCAGCAACACCAGCTCCATCGCCAGGCGTGCAGTGATGTTGTGAGCCGCTGCATCATCAGCCCCCAGGGAAGAGTTCAGTGTGGGTGCCAGAAGGGTCGCGGCACCAATCAACCCCAGCGCTGCGGTGGAAGCCGTCATCGTCGCAGACATCAGCGAATTTCGCAGGGTCTGGATGGCGAGAATTTCAGAACCGGGTTGCTTTGAGAGGGCCGCAAACCATTCCTCCCGCAGGTTGGCATGGACCGCGCGCGCCAGCAACCTTGGACTCCGGCGCTGCACCCGCAATAACGCAAATTCATAGGCCAGCAGTATGGCCACGGTGATGAATGCCAACAGCCAGTTCATCGAAATCATAGTTGCGGTCCACTCATGAGCAAGCTGCGGCAAAGCGCTCAAGCACTGTGCGAGGTTGGCCGAGGTTGTCGCTTTTCCAGAAGCCGGAACACGATCATTCCCGCCAACATGGCCACCACAAAAACAAGTGCCTTTGGTTCACCCATGCCAAGCGCAACCAAACCGGGGCCTGGGC
>JAYVNK010000216.1:0-4847 GCA_043758475.1 Comamonadaceae bacterium
GGCTGACAATGTCGAGGTCGGTGGCGTCGGTCAGGAATGTGGTTGAACCTTCTTCCTCACCGGGCTCAAAGTCTTGCGCACCTGCCTCAATCGCGGCAACCTCCGCATCGGCCCCTTTTGTGATGGGCTCGGCCTCAATGATGCCCACGTGGTCAAAATCCCACGACACCGAGCCGGATGTGCCTAGTTGCCCCTTGCGGAACAGCACGCGCATTTCAGGCGCGGTGCGGTTGACGTTGTCGGTCAGGCATTCGACCATCACGGGCACGCGGTGCGGCGCAAAGCCTTCATAAATGACGTGTTCAAAATGGATGGCCTCTCCCGTCAGGCCAGCGCCTTTTTTAATGGCGCGCTCCAGCGTCTCCTTGGGCATGGAGACCTTGCGGGCCTGCTCGACCACCAGCCGCAGGCGTGAGTTGGAGGCCGGGTCGGCCCCGCTGCGCGCGGCGATCATGATGTCTTTGGCGAGGCGGCCAAACAGTTTGCCTTTGGCGTTTGCCGCCAGTTCCTTGCCTTTTGCTTTCCACTGTGCGCCCATGTCGGATATTCCTTGACGTGTTTTGACCTGTTTTGAAGAAGGTGTCCAGCCTGCATTGTGCCGCTTCTGCCTGCGGGTGGGCCTGACAGGGTGCAAGGCAGGAAAACGGCCTCATTTACCGATAAAATAGGCCTCTAGCCCCTGTGCAGTGTGCATACGTAGCTATACATATAGTAGCAAACTGCATTTGCGACGAAGCCACGCTACTACCCACCCAGCCGCAGATTCTTACCCGCCGAGTTGGTCCAGCAAGTCGGTCAGCCGCTCTGGGGCGGTCACCATCGCGTCATGCCCAGTCTTGATCTCCAACATTGTCATTCCCCTGGCTTTCACCCAGTCCCGTGAGGATTGCAGCATGTCCAAAACCGGGTCGGTGCACTGCACGTACACGGCGGGCAAACCATTGCCAACTGGGTGGGCCAGGTTCAAACGCGACGTGTACACGCCCAGCGGCTGTGCCGTCAGGCGGGCCTGCACGAACGCTGCCTGCTGCGGGTCCACAATGCCAAAGTAGGCTGCTTGCGGCGGCGCAATGCCCACGCCACCGCTGGCCTCGGCCGCCTTCAGGCGGCTTGCCGCCACCTCGGGCGGCATCTGCCCAAACATGGTCTGGCCGCCTTCCAGCATCACGGCATCCAGGTAGATCAGCTGGCGGATGCGCTCTGGCATGCGGTCCGCCACGCCCGAGATGGAATTGCCGCCAAAGCTGTGGCCCACCAAAATAACGTCGCGCAGGTCTTCCCACAGGAAAACGTTGGCGATGTCGTCCACAAAGGTGTCCAGTGTTATGGATTTTGAGAGCAGGTGCGCGCGCTCGCCACAGCCGGTCTGCGTCGGGGTGAACACGCTGTGGCCAAGCGCCCTCAAGGCATTGGCGACGTGGTGCCAGCACCAGCCGCCATGAAAGCCGCCGTGTATCAGAACGAAAGTTTTTTGTCCCATAGTGAGCCTTGGTAAGGTGAATTGGCAGTCACTGGATTGGTAGTAACCCTAGTATACTGACGAGTAGTTAAACGATACCATAAAGAATGTCAGCGGGCTTTTCGGGTAAATTCTGACGAACATAGGCATGAACGTGACAAAAAAAGTTGGATTGGTCAATGGATCAGTAGACGGATTGGTCGTTGATGCGGTGGTGGTGGGCGCTGGTTTTGGCGGCCTGTACACGCTGTACCGCCTGCGCCAGCTCGGGTTCACGGTGCGCGCATTCGAGAAGGGCCAGGACGTGGGCGGTGTCTGGTACTGGAACCGCTACCCCGGTGCGCGCTGTGATGTTGAGAGCATGCAGTATTCGTTTTCGTTTGACGAGGCGCTGCAGCAGGAGTGGCGCTGGGGCGAGCGCTTTGCCCCGCAGCCAGAGATTTTGGCCTACGCCCGGCACGTGGCAGAGCGGTTCGATCTGCGCCGCGACATTGCGTTTGGCACAGGTGTCACCGCGCTTCATTACGATGAGGCAAGCGCGTTGTGGCGCGTGCAGACCGACACGGGCGAACGGCTGTCGGCGCGCTTTTGCATCATGGCCACCGGGTGCCTGTCAACCGCGCGCATGCCGGCCATTGACGGGCTGGATTCGTTCACTGGCAAGCGCTACCACACCGGCCACTGGCCGCACGAGGGGGTTGATTTTGCCGGGCAGCGCGTGGGCGTGATCGGCACCGGGTCGTCCGGCATTCAGGCCATCCCCATGCTGGCACAACAGGCCAAAGAGCTGGTGGTGTTCCAGCGCACACCCAACTTCAGCATTCCTGCGCGCAACGTGCCCATGGACGACGCGTATGAGCGCTCCTGGAAGGACAACTACGCAAACTTGCGCCAGCGCGCACGCGAAGACACCACGTCGGGCACGGTCTACGAGAAGAGCGCACGCAAGGCGCATGAGGTGGACCCGGCCACGCGCCAAACCGAATACGAGCGCCGCTGGGGCACCGGGGGTGTGAACTTCATGCACTCGTTCAACGATTTGATGTTGGATGGCAGGTCCAATGTCACTGCGGCCGATTTTGTGCGGCAGCAGATTCGCGCCACCGTGAAAAAGCCCGACGTAGCGGCGCTGCTGACACCAAAAGACCATCCGATTGGCTCTAAGCGGATTTGTGTGGACACCGACTACTTTGCCACCTACAACCGCGACAACGTCACCCTGGTGGATGTGCGCCAGGATGCGATTGAGGGCATCACGCCGACCGGTTTGCAAACCAGGAGCACGCACTATCAGCTTGACAGCATCGTGTTTGCCACCGGCTACGACGCCATGACCGGATCGCTGCTCAAGATCGACATTCGGGGCCGTGCGGGCAAGCCTTTAAGCCATGCCTGGGAGGCCGGGCCACGCACCTACCTGGGGCTGATGGTGGCCGGCTTTCCCAACCTGTTCACCGTCACCGGGCCGGGCAGCCCCTCGGTGCTGTCGAACATGATCTTTGCCATTGAGCAGCATGTGGACTGGATTGCCGAGTGCCTGCGTGTGCTGCGCGAACGGGGGGTGCACAGCATCGAAGCCCAGCCAGACGCGCAAGACCAGTGGGTCGCGCATGTGAATGAGGTGGCCGACCGCACGCTGTTTCCGCAAGCCAATTCCTGGTACGTTGGCGCCAATGTTCCCGGCAAGCCCCGCGTCTTCATGCCTTATGCCGGTGGCGTAGTGCCGTACCGGCGCAAATGCGACGAAGTAGCTGCCAATGGCTATGAAGGTTTTCAACTGCGCTCGCTGGCAAGGCAGGTGTGATGTTGTAATGGATTGACTGGCCAGAGCCTTGCGATCTATGCTATCAAAATTTATTGAAACGAATCTACCCATGAACAAGAACACCACAAAAGACACTTCCGGCCTTGGGGGCCGCGTGTGCGTCGTCACCGGTGCGGGCAGCGGCATCGGACGCGGCATCGCACTGGCATTGGCGAAGGAGGGCGGGCGCATTGCCGTGCTTGACTTGAACGCCGAGGGCTCAAAGGCAACGGTCGCTGGGATCAAAGCCCGTGGCGGTGAGGCCGCCGCATTCACCTGCGACACGTCAGATGCCGCCAGCGTGGCCAGTGCTGCACTGCGGAGTGCCGCCGCCTTGGGGCCGTGCGATGTGCTGGTGAACAATGCCGGCATCCTGCGCCCCGGCGCGCTGGACGTGCTCACGCTGGACGAGTGGAACAAGGTGCTGTCAGTCAACCTGACCGGCTACTTTTTATGCGCGCAGACCTTTGGCAGGCAGATGCGCAGCAAAACGCAGGACAAGCAGGGCGGCGTGCTGGTTCACGTTGCGTCAATCGCAGCCGAGCATGCCACCGCGCTGGCCGGGGCTTACAGTGTTGCCAAGGCGGGGGTGGAGATGCTGTCGCGCCAACTCGCCGTGGAGTGGGGACAGCACGGCATCCGCAGCAATGCGGTGCATCCAGGCATGATTCTGACGCCCATGTCACAGGCCTTTTATGACCAGCCCGGCGTGACAGAGCGGCGCAGCCAGGCGGTGCCCGCAGGACGCATTGGCGTGCCCGACGACATTGCCCAGGCGGTGGTGTTTCTGGCCAGCGACCGGTCGGCTTACATTTCCGGCCAGTCGCTGACCGTGGATGGCGGCTTCACGCGCATGATGCTGGGCCTGATCCCGCGCGCCGGCTACGAGCGCGAGGCGTCCTGAGATGGCGGCACGCAAAGTCGCCGTGATCGGGGCCGGTGCCGCAGGCCTGTGTGCTGCCAAGCACCTGCTGGCCAAAGGCATGGACGTGGTGGTCTATGAGCTGGGAACGCGCATTGGCGGGCTCTGGGTCTATGAGAACGACAACGGCCTCAGCGGCGCGTACCAGTCGCTGCACGTCAATTCGGAAAACAAGGTCACGGCCTACAAGGATTTTCCGTTTCCTGACTCGGCGCCGATTTACCCGGACCATGTGCAAATGGCGCAATACCTCGTGGATTACGCCGACAAGTTCGCCTTGCGACCGCATATTCGCTTCAACGCAAAGGTGACGAAAGTGTCGCAAGTGGCGGGTGGCCGATGGTCGGTGCAGCTTGCCGATGCCAGCTACCAGCACTTCGATGCGGTGGTGGTGGCCTCCGGGCACCAGGGCGTGCCGAGCCATCCGCCGTTTGCCAAAGACTTCACCGGCGAGTACCTGCATTCACATGCCTACCGGCTGCCAGAGCCTTTCAAGGACAAGCACGTGCTGGTGGTGGGTGCTGGCAATAGCGCCTGTGATATCGCATCGGACATCTGCACCGTTACGGCATCGGCAACCATGGCGGCGCGCTCGCCCGTCTTATTGATGCCGCGGATGTTCCTCGGGGTGCCGACGTCGCGTGTGCTGGGCAAGCTGGAGA
>JAYVNK010000217.1:0-4827 GCA_043758475.1 Comamonadaceae bacterium
GCCCAGGCGGGCTTCCAGCTGTTCTATGCGCTGGTGCAACAATGACTGGTTGGACAGCAGGCCCTGGACCTGGGCAAACAGCGCCATGATCAGCTCGTCTTTTTGCGCATGGCTGAGCTGGCTTAGGTCTGGCAGGCTTGGCATGCTATTAATGATTACTCATTTATCTGTAGCGTGCTGAGTAGTTACATTTTTGGTATGAAATAAGTCCATAGTCCTTGTTAAATCTGCATAGTTAGCTATTTACTTAGTAGCAATATGATTGAAAACTACATTCAGCCACTACCCCACGGCATTGCCTTGAGCTGCCGCGCATCAGGCGCGCGCGGTCGCCCCGTGCTGATGTTTCTGCATGGCTTTCCGGAAGGTGCTTTTGTCTGGGACGCGCTGCTGGCGCATTTTTCCAAAGACGAAAACGGCGGCTACCGCTGCATCGCCCCCAACCTGCGGGGCTTTGAAAAATCCAGCGCGCCCCTTGACGCCAAAGACTACCGGCCCAAGCACCTGGTGCAGGACATTGCCGCGCTGATCGCGATTGAAGCCCAGGCGCAGGGCGGCCAACTGGCCTGCCTGGTGGCACACGACTGGGGCGGCGCCGTGGCCTGGAACCTGGCCAACCAGATGCCGCATCTGGCCCGCAAGCTGGCCATCGTCAACTCGCCGCATCCGGGCACGTTTCTGCGCGAGCTCAAGTTCAATCCGGTGCAGCAAGCCGCCCGCGCTTACATGAATTTTTTGATTCGGCCGGATGCAGAGGCGCTGCTGGCTGAAGATGATTTCCGGCGCTTGTGGCGATTTCTGGAAAATACGGGGAGTGACGCGGATGAGAGCGGCTCGACTGGATTGCCAAGCACGCCAGCGCCCAGGCCCGCCTGGCTCACCGACGCTGTCAAGGCGCAATACCGTGAAGTCTGGTCCGCTGGGCTGACGGGTGGCTGCAACCTGTACCGCGCATCGCCGCTGCGCCCGCCCCGCCCGCATGATCCGGCGGCAGCGGCGGTGGAGATGCCGCACAGCATGTTGACGGTTTCACTGCCCACGCTGGTCGTCTGGGCGCTTGACGACATTGCCCTGCCCGCTGGGCTGATTGACGGGCTGGATGTCTACATTGACGATCTCACCCTGAAGACCGTGCCGGGCGCCAGCCACTGGATCGTCCATGAAAACCCGGCGTTGGTTGCGGCGCTGCTAAACAGTTTTTTGCGGCAAGAAAAACAAGCTTGAACCGCAACCACGCCAACGACCGTTAATTTTCAATGTGACGGGAACCCTTTCACCGTGCATTTCAACCTGCCCGCACCAAGTCCCGCCAACCCACCAGTTCAGCATCGGTGCGACTGGCGCTTAAATCGCCGCCGTACAAAACGGCATGGCGCGTGGGATGGCCCGCACGCGGCGCAACCTGAGTTATAGACTGGGAAGTGTTGTGGATGTTGTGGGTGATGTGCCGCTGCACAGTTGTTAAATTTTGCAGCCAGCCGGGCTGAAACGTCTGGCCGGATTTAACCTCGACCAGCGTGATGCCGCCGCCCTGCTCCAGCAGCAAATCCACTTCATTGCCAATGTTGTCGCGCCAAAAGTACAGCGGCTGGGCATTGCCCCGCACCGCCCGCCATTTAAGGGCTTCGGTAACCGCCCAGGTCTCGAACAGCGCACCGCGCGCATAGTGGGTTTGCATGTCGCGCTCGGACACGATGCCCAGGAGCCAGGCACACAGGCCGGTGTCCAGAAAGTAAAGCTTGGGTGCCTTGACCAGGCGTTTGCCAAAGTTACGGTGATACGGCGCGATGCGTTTGACGATAAAGCTGGCCTCAAGCAGGTTCATCCAGGCATTGGCGGTCGGCTGGCTGATGCCGCAGTCATTGGCCAGTGCGTTGAGGTTGAGCAACTGCCCGGTGCGCGCGGCGCACAGGCGCATGAAGCGCTGGAAATTGCCCAGGTCCTGCACCGCAGACAGGCTGCGCACGTCACGCTCCACATAGCTGGCGACATAGTCGGCGTAATAGCGTTGCGTATCCAGCCTCCTGGCGTGCACAGCCGGGTAGCCACCTTGCAGCAAATAGGCGTCAAGCGACTTTGGAGCACTGCCACCGTCGGCCAGCTCTTTCAGGCGCAACGGGTGCAATTCAATCAAGCTTGCGCGCCCGGCCAGACTCTGCGTAACACCGGCAAGCAGTGAAAACTGCTGGGAGCCCGACAGCACGTACTGACCCATGCGCCGGCTGTTATCCACCGCTGTCTGGATGTACGAGAGCAGCCCTGGTACACGCTGGGCTTCGTCAATGATGAGAGGCGCAGGGTATCGCTGCAAAAAAGCACGCGGGTCGCTCAGGGCAAATTCCCGCATGTCCAGATCTTCAAGCGACAGCATTTGCCAGTCTGGCAGCGCCTGACGCAGCAGGGTGGATTTGCCCGCCTGGCGCGGCCCGGTCACCACCACGACGGGGTAATCGTGCAGTGAACGCTTCAGCAGGCCGGACGATGAGCGAGGAAACAACGGATTCATATTTGCTATTTTAAGATTGAATCTTGAAATAGCAAACTATTGAAAAATACAATATCTGTGCAGGCTTGACAGTAGTCATTCACAGAATTCATATCCCCCGTCACACCCTGACATGCTCGCAGCCCTCATCAGCATCTGGCTCCTCCATGTCGCTGTGATGCTCAGCCCCGGCGCCAACGTGCTGCTGGTCACGCAGCTCGCGGCCAGTGACCGCACCCGCAGCGCAGTTTTTGCTGCGCTGGGCGTGACGGTGGGTGCAGCGATTTGGGCCACCAGCGCGGTGCTGGGCGTCAATGTCCTGTTTCAGGCGTTTCCCGCAATGCGATTGGCACTGCAAATCGTGGGGGGCTTTTATCTGCTTTACGTAGCCAGCCGCCTGTGGCGCTCGGGCAGCGCGGCGTCCAATGGGGCAACAGCGCCGGCCTCTGCGCTGGCGGCGTTTCGGCTCGGGTTTCTGACCAACATCACCAACCCAAAGTCAGCGCTGTTTTTTCGCAGCGTTTTTTCTGCGGCTTTCCCGCCGCAACCTGACGCGCTGTTGCAAGTGTCTGTAGTGACGATGATTGTGGTCAACGTGCTGTGTTCGCACCTGCTGCTGGCACTCGCGTTCTCCCGTGGGCGCGTGCGCGCCGCCTACGCCTGCAACCGCGTTGCTGTCAACCGCATTGCCTCGGTGGTGGTTGGCGCGCTGGAGCTGTGGTTACTGATGGCGTCGCTGCGCGACGCGCGGGCGGCACAAACGTAGTCATCTGGGTGTTCTGCGGCGCTAAACGATGGCCGTGTAATGATGCAATAGCAGCGGAGATGGGCAGGCGGTGCCAGAGATTTTCCGACACCAGCGCAAAAAGCGAAAGTACCACGGGTCCATCTGTGCAGGTCAGTGCCTGCCTTCGCCCTGTCAGAGCCACAGGTCCACTCTGATACCGCAGCGATTCAAACCACAACAACAGAATCAGGAACCGGCTACATACTCAACGGCTTGAAAACCTGGACGTCCAACGCTGGCCAGGCTGCTCCTACACAGATAGCTATTTGCGTACATAAGGCGATATCTACAGGCGAAAATCAAAGGCGCAATGATGCTGTCATCCACTGGAATGCTCGTATTCGCAGGCGCTGCGCTGGTGATGGCGTTGACGCCTGGCCCGAACATGGTTTACCTGATTTCGCGCTCACTGTGCCAAGGCAGGCGGGCGGGGGTGATTTCATGGCTGGGGGTGGTAGTCGGCTTCACGGTACACATGTGTTGTGCGGCAGTTGGGCTGACGGCGCTGTTCATGGCGGTGCCGCTGGGCTATGAGATTTTGAAATTTGCCGGTGCGCTGTATCTGCTGTGGCTGGCTTGGCAGGCCGTGCGACCGGGTGCCCGTTCGCCGCTTGAGCCGCAGCAAATGCCCGATGAACCCCCGGGCCGACTTTTTACCATGGGCCTGCTCACCAGCATTCTCAACCCCAAAGTCGCGATTTTTTATCTGTCGGTGCTGCCGCAATTCATGTCGCCCGAGAACGGCAGGGTGCTGGTGCAAAGCCTGACTTTGGGCACCACTCAGGTGTTTATTGAATCGTCGGTCAACCTGATCGTCACCTTGTCTGCCGCGCGCATCGCGGTGTGGTTCAGCCGCAACCCCAACTGGCTGGCGGCGCAACGCTACGTCATGGGTTTCATTCTGGGCGCGCTGGCAATGAAGCTGCTGGCAGAAGAGCGCCGGAGCGGGTAACTGGCGGACGATGACACAACATGACCATGACTGATCACTATAGAGGCCACCGAATGATTCACGAAACTGAAATAGGCGCTGGCGCATTCAAAAGCCAATGCTTGAAGCTTCTGGACAACGTTGCGCTTAACAATCAGCGTTTATCCACCGCGCCACAAAGCCCGCCGAAGCGCATAACTTCCGGCGCGGCGGATAAACCCCGTTGGACTGAACCACTTCACGTAAATCGCAGTGACCGATGAGATAAGGATTTGTAAGCTTATTCTAGTGAGCGTTCAAGATAAGCTTAATTATTAATTTTTTCACCACGAATTTTAAATAATTAGGATCAAGTTGATCGCTCATTGGAATTAGCACGCTGATGCATGCGCAAATTATGGCCGGGGATTTGCGTTTCGTGTTGCTGTGCAATGCCAATTTCGGGCCAATCTTTGCCAGTGGATGCCATGCGCCACAGTTAGCCGTGATCGCCAAGGGCAACTCTTGCCGCAAGGCCTAGTAGCGCCCCGGCCACGCCTGGACGTGGTCAACAAACTCTCGCAGAAGAATTCACCCTCCAACAGCATCACGGCGGCCCCCGGCAAACCGCCAAACCTGATGCCC
>JAYVNK010000218.1:0-4809 GCA_043758475.1 Comamonadaceae bacterium
ATTGGCTGACATCTGGCGCAGACGCTTAGCCGGAGCGTATTCTGGCGAATCGCTCCAGGCCTGCGCCTGCGCCATGCTGGGGAACTCAAGAATCACGACGCGCTTTGGTGACCAGCTGCCCTCCAGCGTCTCGATACGCCCGCCCCGCGCAAGAAAACGGCCGCCGTACAGGGCCACGGTGGCCGGCGAAAGTTTCTTGTACTCCTCGAACAGTGCAGGGTCCGTGATTTCCATATCGTTGATGACGTAGGCTGGCATGGTGTTCACTGACCTCAGGTAACAGCTGTCGTGGACGCCGCAGCCGGGCGCACCTGGATGCCGAGCTCCTTCTCGCGGATGAACATCAGCGCGGCGGTGTCGCGGTCGCCCAGGCCCATCGCAATGGCCCGATCCATCGTGGCCTGCGCCGCGCGCCCAACCAGCGCTTCAAAGCCCATGGTCTCAGCGGCCTCGCAAGCCAGCCGCACGTCTTTGCAAGCCAGCCGGATGGCAAAGCCCGGGCTGTCGTCGCCGAGGAACACCTTTTTGGGCATCGCCACGGCCAGTTGCTGGTTCCAGGCCATGGTTGTGCGCATCACCTCCTGCATCAGCTCCAGCGTCAGACCCGCCTTGATGCCGATGGCCAGTACCTCGGTATTGGCCACCATGATGGTGGTGGCCAACAGGTTGTTTGTCATTTTCATGGCATGGCCGGTGCCGGGGCCGCCACAGAAATAGGTGTCAGTGCCCATGCACTTGAGCACCGGCATCGCGCGGTCAATGGCCGCCTGGTTGCCGCCGACCATCAAAGTCAGCGTGCCAGTCACGGCATGCTCGCTGGTCTTGCCCACCGGTGAATCGACCAGCTCCATGCCGCGCGCGCGCAGCGCATCGCCGACCCGGCGCGAAGTAGCTGGGTCGATGGTGCTCATCTCGATCACAATGCCACCCATCTGGAGACCCGCAGCGACGCCGTCCGCACCTAGAACCGCTTCCTCCACGTGCTGCGGCTCTGGCAGCATGGTGACCACGAATTCACTGGCTTGGCCCACTTCTCGGCCGTTGGAAGCACTTTTCGCCCCCAATTTGACCAAACTGGCAACGGCCTCGGGACTTCGGTCGTACACGGTGAGCTCATGCCCCGCTTTGACAATGTTGGCTGCCATGGGAGCGCCCATAACGCCTAGGCCAATAAATCCGATTTTCATAATAGTCTGTTCCAGTGATTAAAAAATTGGCGAGAAATGGGCTTAGGCTTGGTCGCCCCATTGCTTGATGTCCCAGACCGGACGACCACGCAGGTCGCCAGCGTCTTTACGGATGAATTCGCTGGCAGCCGGCTTGGTGCCCAGCTTGTCGTAGGCTTGCTTGGTCAGAGCTCCCGTGCGCGCAAATGCGTCTTTAATCTTTGTCCATTCCAGAGCCTTCGGAATGACCTTGTTGTCGGCCATGAATTTGGAAGTCTCGAGAATGGCGCGGGCATCGGCCTCGGTGGGCCATGACCAGCCGCGCGAAAACAGCACGTCATCTTTGACGACCTTGGCACCTTGCTCAGCGTCGAGCTTCCAGTAGTCCTTGACGAGCTGCGAGACGGCGCCTGCATCCATCGCGGTCAGGGCGGCAACGGCTTCCTGCTGCGCCACGAGGAATGCGACGACCGCCTGGGGATGTTTTTCAATCAGGCCATTGCGGCCAATCCAGAACGAGCGGTGCAGGTAGTAGCCGTCCGGGTAGAAAAGCGATTTCTTCACGTTGGGCAACAGGATGCCTGCACCCTTGCCAGCTGGGCCGTCGTAATACTCCTCGCTGAATCCGAATGAATTGGCAATCGCCGTCGTGCCGCTGACTTGCGCAGCCAAGTAAGCGGGGTAAATGGTGCAGGTTGCGTCCACGCCGGTGGGGACTGAAGCCGCCTGGGCGTGCGTAGGCATATTGACGAACTTGATGCCTGTGTCCTTGATATCGTCCACACCCATTTCATAGCGAAGCATCTGGAAAAGCGCGCTCTGGGGATCGCCGCCCAGGGAGACGCCGATCGTTTTGCCCTTGAGGTCCTGGAAGTTACGGACTGCCGAACCCTTTTTCGTCGTAATCAGAAAGCGCAAGTGGCCTTCGCCGACGACCAGCAAGCTGATCGGAAGCCCGCTTGAAATACCACGGGTGATGGGCGTGTTGCCCCACATGCCGATGTCCAGATTGTTCCCCACCATGGCTTCAACCATCGGCAGTGCGGTGGGGTACTCGCGCCAGTCAATCGTCAGGTTGTAGCCGTATTCGGTTGCACGTTTTTCAAGCAGCTTGTTATTGATCATGTACTGCGTCATTGGCGAATTGCCTGCAGCCCATGGAATCCGTCCGATGGATATTTTCAGGTCTTGGCGGGAGCCTTGCGCACGAATGATGGCAGGCATGCCAAGCAGGCTGGCGCCGACCACGGCCGCGCCGCCCAGCACGAGTTGGCGCCGTGATGTGTCTGTTTTGATCGATGGGGTCATGGTAGTCTCCTTTAAGTGAATGAGGACAGGGGCAGAGTTACGAGGTAAAGCGGTAGATTTCAGATGACCGCCGCAGAAACGGTTTGGCTGTTGCCGCCAATGGCACGGTAGGCCTCATCGCGAATCAGGTTCCAGATCTCCTCGGCATGGCGACCGAAGTTCAGTTCGGCGCGGGTGTGTTCGCTTCTCTCGCGCGGCAGGTCGATGGCAATGACTGCGCGCACCCGACCAGGATGACTGCTCATGACCACCACGCGGTCGGCCAGGAACACCGCCTCTTCAATGTCATGGGTGATAAAGATTGCCGTCTTGCGCTGCTCGCGCGGGGCGGTCTGACCCCAAATTTGCAGCAGTTCTACCTGCAAAATTAACCGGGTCTGGGCGTCGAGCGCTCCAAGCGGCTCATCCATCAGCAGGATGTCCGGGCCGTTGGCCAGAAGCCGTGCCAGTGCCACGCGCTGGCGCATGCCGCCCGATAGCTGGTGCGGATATTTCTTCTCAGAGCCGCTCAGGCGTACCAAATCGATGAAATGACGAATACGGTCTTCGCGCTCTTGCGGTGAGAACGGCTTGCCTGGCGTGCCGTAGCGCAGTCCAAAGCCAACGTTCTCCTGCACCGTCTGCCAGGGCATGAGCGCGTAGTCCTGAAACATGACACCCCGGTCTGCGCCCGGCCCCGTGATAGGTAATCCATCCTTCTCGATGGTTCCCGATGTGGGGCGATCCAGGCCAGCCACCATGTTGAGAACGGTGGATTTGCCGCAGCCGGACGGGCCTACGATGCAGATGAATTCACCACTCTGGATGTCTAAATTCACGTCGGTCACCGCCAGCGTCGTCTCGCCAGTGCGCGGAGCGATGAAGGTCTTGGTGACGCCTTGCAGGCGCAGCTTGATTGGGGTGTCGGTCTGCACGTTCATCGTCAATTTCTCCAGGGAAGTAGCCGCAGTTCGGCGCCGCGAAACACGCGGTCGATCAGCAGGGCGACCAAGCCCACCACCACCATGCACACGACGATAGCGTTCAGGTCAATGCTGTACGCGTAAAAGACAAACATCATCTGCCCGATGCCGCCCGAGCCGCCGCCGCCCGACTTTGCACCCACCGCGAGTTCAGCCGCGATGATGGCGGTCCAGGCCACACCCATGGCCAGGCGGGACCCGAGCATGACGCTGGGCATGGCACCCGGCAGAATCACCCGCGTCAGAATTGTCAAGCGTGGCACTCCCATCGTCTGGGCGGCAAGCACCAGCTTGCGATCCACGCGGCTGACGCCATGAACCGTGTTCACCAGAACGGGAAAGAACGCAGCGTAGCCGACGATGGCCAAAGCTGAGATCGTGCCGGTACCGAACCACAAAATGGCAATCGGCAGGATGGCCATGGGAGCAATCGGCCGGAAGCTCTCGATGATGGGGTCAAGGTTTTCCCGCACCGCGCGGCTGGAGCCCATCAGCACCCCGATGAACACGCCCAGTGTCAGGGCGATGCAAAAACCGAGCGCAACACGGCCCAGGCTTTGCACCAGTGCGTTCAGTAGGCCGCCGTTTGCGATCAGGTCGACCGCCGTGGTCACCACCCGCAGCGGCGCTGGAGCCGGACTGGTGGACGGCTGGGTCATGGCCCACAGCTGCCAAATGACCAGCAGAATGAGTGGCAAGGCAAAGGCGCGGGTCAACTGCTGACCGCGTGAGAAGGGGGTGACGTCATTTTTCATTGCAATCCCGTTCCTTCAGACCAGGGCGTGAGCAGGCGTTGCAGCGAGCGCAAGCCCACATCGCACAGGTAGCCCACGACGCCGATAACCAGGATAAAGGCGAACACCTTGGGGGTCATCAGGAGCTGGCGGTACCACTCGATGGCAAACCCCAGTCCGCTGGGCGACCCGATCAGCTCAGCCGCCACGATGGCGGCCCAAGACGCCGCAAAAGCCAGGCGGATGCCCACCATCACGGTGGGCAAGGCGGCGGGAATCAACACGTGCCGCAGAATCGCGCGGCGGTGGACGCCCATGGTGCTGGCGGCCGCAAGAAGCTTGGGGTCGACCTGACGAACACCCGCCACGGTGTTCAGCAAAATTGGGAAGAAGCCGACATAGACCATGATGAATACGGGTAATGTGTCTCCCACGCCAAAAATGAACAAGGCCAAAGGCAACCAGGCAATACCCGAGATGGGGCGCAGCAGCTCGACCAGCGGGTCCACAAACGAATCGACATTTCGACTGCGCCCCATCCAGAAGCCCAACGGAACCGCCATCACAATCGCCAGGCCCAGCGCAATCAGCAAGCGCGTGGTGCTGATCAGGGCATGCTGGAACAACTCGCCGTCCGCC
>JAYVNK010000219.1:0-4805 GCA_043758475.1 Comamonadaceae bacterium
GGAAAAACCAGCATCGCACAAAAAATGAGCAAGCTCAATCGCAACACCCGTCTGCTCTTTGATTACCTGCGGATGACAAAAAACTCTACTCGGCAAGCCCCCGCTTGATCATCTGAGCGAGAACAAATTTACCGTGGCCTCAGCCCAGCTTCGGCTGAATCGAGTTCAATCCAATTCGTCTGCCTAAAATCGGGCTGAGTAGTTACGAAATAGGAATGAACTGGCGCTGCGCACACCATGCGTCGAAAGTCCGCCGAAGGTCGTCGGGTACCGAGAACAGAAAATCAGCATTGAGTGGGTGGCTCGCCGTCATAAAGTGGCGCACGGCGTCTAGAAGCACGTCGCCTTGCCTGCGGTCTTTGTCGCGCTTGACGGGGTTGCGCTCGGGTTTGTCGGCCAGCCAGAGCTTGTGCAGGCCCATGAAGCGGGGGTCGGGCACCGTCAGCGGGCAAGCCCTGCCACGTTCGGTGGCGACGACAGCGCTGACAGGGCTGCCCAGCAGCAGCCACTCTTGCTCGATCAACGTCTGCATTGGCGCAAAGGCTTCTTCTTTTGGCAGTGGGTGGCAACTGGGTGCAGCCAAAAGCTCGACCTCGTAGCCGTCAGCATCCAAGGCCTGGTAAGGCTTGCGCGGGTTGATTTTGTAGCTGGGGTCGATGCTTTTTAAAACGCTGAAAAGGGTTTTGCGCGTTCTTCTTGTCGAGTCGGTCCCTGCTAAGGTCAGTGATGCCGGGGTGTCCCGGCACCACGTCAGGTCAAAGTCTTGCGTTTCTTCGTTGCCAGCCGGAAAGATGGCATTGGCGGCCCATTCATAGGCTGAAAATGCGTTTGTCCCCACGACCATCAGGTCAGTGCCCAGCAAACCTTCGATATCCAGCTTGCGCAAAATTTCGGCCTGCTTGTCGGGCAGCGTGGGCATCCGCAAGCGGCGGTACAGTGTTGAGCGGGTTTGAATCAGCGCGTCTGCCGAAGCTGCCCGCTCCAGCGCCTGCGCTTTCTCTACCGTAAACGCTTCAAACTTCTGCTCGGTTTCGGGGCTTCGCACACCGTGGCTGGTACCGTTGTCTGTGCCGTTTTGTTTAACGTACAGGTACTGACTGCCTGAGCGTTCGGCCCAGTACATGGACGCTGGCAGCCTCTGCAGTGACTGGCGAGCGCTCAGCCAGAAGCTGTAAGCCTGCTCAAGATTGGCCGCCACGCGTTGTGCGTCGCTCGAAAACGGCAGATATTGATGCTTTTCATAGATCATAAGTCCATGATTTTAAATGATTTGCACCGGACATGCGGATTTCAACATGCATTCGGTGCAAACTGCGGGCAAATTGTGTTTCTGCCAGACCGAACTCGCTCCGCCGTCAACGCACACCCTCGCTAGCCAAGGCCTGGCGCACCTTGCCCTGGCGCAGCGTGTAAAAGTAGTGAAACGGCATGGACCACATGCCTGCGTCCCAGATGTTGCGCTGGTCGTTCACGGCCAAGTTATCGGCCAATGTGGCAACCGGGCTGGCAGACACAACGGCGGGTACCATGCGGACCTTCAAGCGCCTGCGCACCGGCGCGCGCCGCAGCCGCGCTTGGGCAATGGCCTGCTGGTAGAGCAAATCGCCTTCAGGGCTGTGGCGTTGCAGCACGTGGCGCTGGCGGGCAAACAGCGATTGGAGCTGCGGGTGCTCAGCAAAAAACGGCACGATGGTGAGGGGCCTGAGCATGGCGGCCAGAGCCAGGTCGGCCATGGAAAAACCGCCATCGCCCGCCGCAAATTCCTGCGCCTCAAGCCGCACGGCCAACGCGACAAGGTAAGCCTCCAGCGCCTCAAACACGCCTTGCGCCTCAGCCCGGTGAAAGTCAAAGCGCTTGGACAGCAGCAGGCCCAGCACCCGGCCCGCCACTTGGCGCACGCCGGGCGCACACAGCAGGCCGCCCGCCACGTCGGGCAGAAAGAGGTCGGTTAACGCCGCCGGGCATTCGAAGATTACTTGGCTGTAGCCAACGCGCCTGGCAGGCAAACCCAAGTGGGTGTCGAACTCGACCAGCTGCGCGTCGATGGCTGCGCGCGTGGCAGCGTCATGGCCAAACAGTGCGGGTGAGTCGGGCGGGGAATGGGCGTTCGAATGGAGGTTTGTATGGGCGTTTGAGTGGGGGTAAGTCTCAGCCAGGTAGCGCAAGATGGGCGTGGAATCCATCACAAACTGCTCCGTGCTGTCGTCCCAAATGGCGGGCACCGTAGCGTTCGGCAAATGCGCTGGGCGCGGGTGCGCTTGCAATTCTTTTTTACCAAACGCGTTGATGCTGACGGCGCGCCAGGGCAATCCCATGTAGCCCAGCGCCAGGCGGACTTTTTCGCAGTAGTGCGACCAGCGCAGCTCGTAAAGAGTGATCATTTATGGCTGTAGCCCTTGTATAATATGCATAGTAAGCTACATTTTACGTAGCAAATGGAAATCGCTGCATGACGCGGATTCGGGTTCTTGTAGAACTTCCGGGACGCCACTTATGGCACCAGATGCCGTCAGTTCAAGAAGTTTTTCAGCATCGCATGTCCATGCTCGGTGAGGATGGATTCCGGGTGAAATTGCACGCCTTCAATCCGCACCTCCTGCGCGAGGCCGGTGTGCCGCACGCCCATGATTTCGCCGTCATCCGTCCAGGCTGTTACCGCCAGCATATCGGGACAGGTGGCGCGTTCAATCGCCAGTGAGTGGTAGCGGTTGACCGTGAATTTCTCAGGCAGCCCCGCAAACACGCCTTCTTGCGTGGTGCTGATGACGCTGGTTTTGCCGTGCATCAACTGCTGCGCCCGAATGATCTTGCCGCCAAACGCCGCGCCAATGGCTTGATGGCCCAGGCAGACGCCCAGAATCGGCAGCTTGCCCGCAAAGTGCTGGATGGCCGCCACCGAAATGCCCGCCTCGTTGGGCGTAC
This sequence comes from Comamonadaceae bacterium, assembly GCA_043758475.1. Taxonomy (GTDB): domain Bacteria; phylum Pseudomonadota; class Gammaproteobacteria; order Burkholderiales; family Burkholderiaceae_C; genus JANYCG01. The sequence continues at coordinate 2,923 of JAYVNK010000219.1, forward strand.
AGGGGCCAGGTGACACCACCAGACGGTCTGGCGCGCGGGCGGCAATGCCCTCCAGCGTGATCTCGTCATTGCGGAACACCTCGACCTCGGCCCCCAGCTCGCCAAAGTACTGGACGATGTTGTAGGTGAAGCTGTCGTAGTTGTCGATCATCAGGAGTTTCATGATGCGGATCCTTGAATTTCATGGGTAGGGACCCTCTGCATAATCCCTCGCGGTCCGTGATAGACCGGGCTCGGGCGGTCTGCTGCGTTGAATTTCTTGCCAATAGCGGTGCTATTGGCCGCAAAATCCGCCTTGCAGCCCATCCCGATCCGGCCTACCCGAACTCGCGATGAGTTATGCAGAGGGTCCCTGGAGTTCCCGAGGCCAGCTTCGCGGAGTTTTTCCGCCAGAAAACACGCGATTTCCTCGCGCCTAGGCAGTTCCAGCTGGTACTTGGATACGAATAGCTGGTTGTCCATGCCCGCCAAGGCGAATTCCACGAGTGGTTGGTTCTTTTGTGTGCACAGCAGGATGCCAATCGGCGGGTTGTCGCCCTCAAGCACCATGTTTTTCTTGTACCAGCTCACGTAGGTGTTGAGTTGACCAATGTTTTCGTGGCTAAAGTTTCCGGTTTTCAGCTCGACGAGCACGTGGCATTTCAGCACGCGGTTGTAGAAAACCAGGTCAACAAAAAAGTGCTCGCCGCCAATCAACCGCCTTTTCTGGCGCGCCTCGAAGCAGAAGCCGGGTCCCAGCTCCAGCAAAAACTGTTGCAAGTTGTCCAAAATCGCATCTTCAAGGTCCGACTCGTGCATGACCTCCTTGGGTTTGATGCCAAGAAACTCGAACACGTAGGGGTCGCGCACATTCAGAGCGGCAGCTAGGTGCTCGGCCTGGCCTTGGACCTGAGAGGCAAGTGTGTTTTTGTCAGAAGACAGGCCACTGCGCTCGTAATACAAGCTGGCGATCTGCCGCCTCAGCTCCCGCACAGACCAGTTGCCCCGCGCGCACTCAATCTCAAAAAAACGCCGTTTCAGGCTGTCGTCCATATCCACCAGCATTTCCAGATGGCTGTACGCGAGCTGGGACAGCAGTTTGTCAGCGCCTAATTGTGGGGACGGTGTCACCACAATCCTGCTCCGAATTTGAGACCGCCGGTCGGCGGGCAGAAAACTCACCCATTGCGGTGACAGCGTCCCCACAAACTGCGGATAGGTCCGAAAGAGGCGCAGGTAACGGTACAGCTGGCGCTTGTCGCAATTGCTAAGCTTGGCAGCAGTCAGTTCGCCCGCCAGTTTCGCAAACAACTGGTCGCCATAGGCCGCCCGGTCCGCTCCGCGAAGCTCAAACGCATCGATGTAATAGCCAATCTTCCAGCTGCGCATCGTGAGACTGATGTTGACGGCGCGTGACGCCTGTGCGCTCAGCTCCCGATGGACATCGACAATTGAACTGACGATGTCCCGAAATTCAATCTTGGGCTCGACGTTGGCTTCGACCTTTCTAGACGTCTTCACTCCAAACCCTCCTCAACCAGCTCAGACGCCCTGAGCAAGGCCCGCGCCTTGGCCTCGGTCTCCCTCCATTCCAGCTCGGGGATCGAATCCGCCACCACGCCGGCTGCCGCTTGCACGTAGAGCATTTCATCCTTGATGATGCCGGTGCGGATGGCGATGGCAACATCCATGTCACCGGCGTAGCTCAGGTAGCCGCAGGCGCCGCCGTAAAGGCCGCGCTTGGTGGGCTCCAGGCGGTCGATGATTTCCATCGCGTGGACTTTGGGCGCACCGGTGAGCGTGCCAGCGGGGAAGGTGGCTTTGAGCACGTCCATGCTGCCGAGCTTTTCACCGTTCGGGCCATCGACCAGGGTGCCTTCGACATTACTCACAATGTGCATGAC
>JAYVNK010000220.1:0-4800 GCA_043758475.1 Comamonadaceae bacterium
ACCGTCAATTTGCGGGCCGGTTGCACCCAGAAAACCTCGCGCCGGTATGTGGTGCTTGCCGAACTCGTCAGCGACGTGGCGGACCCGTCGCCGGCGACCATGATGCCGGCCCCAACCCCGGCGCCGGTCCCCGGTGCGGTCCCGCGTGCGCTGGGCGCCCCTGGCATGGCGACTTCCCCAACGGCGGTTCGTAGCCGCCCTCAAAAGCGTGTGCAAGTGGCTGCAGATGCAGTCGCGCCGTCTTCAAATGCTGGCCCCACACGAAAACCGGTCGCCCGCAACCAGACAGGCGACTTGGGCAACCCCGGCCGTGGTGCGACGCGAACAACCCAAAGGCAAAGCCTGAGCCAGAGTCAGAATCAACCCCAGGCCCTGCGGCCAGACCCAAGCGTCAGAACCCCCAATGCCCACCTGAAACTTGACCCGGCAGATTTGGTGGTGCCAGACGACCTCGGCCTGAGGCTGTCGCAGCAGCTCAATGTCGTCGGCCTGGGCAATGAAAAACTGCGGGCGGAAGCCATTGCGCTGTGGCGCGCCATCAACGCCAATCCGGTGGACACACTGCGCGATTCCCGGCGCGTCGCAACGCTGGAGGGCAACATTGCCACATTGCGTGCCCTGACGGACAAGAGCCAGGGCACATTGGCTGATTTGACCCAGCGGTTGCAAAAGGCGGAGTCAGAGCGCTCTGGCAACAAACTGGTGTACCTCCTGGCGGCCCTGGCAGCATTGGCGCTGGCGGCTGCCACGTATTTCTGGAGCCGCCAGCGCGGTAAATTTTCGGGTGGCGACTGGTGGCATTCGTCAAACCCAGCGCATGACTCGGTCAACCTGAAGCCGGTGGCAGGCGAGGGCGTGCCGGCCCATGCCGGCGCGGCGGGTTCGGGCGCAGTACCAGCGCCTCCGGCCGCAGGACCGGTGCGGTCCAGCTATGTGAACCTGGAAGACCTGGATCTTGATTTGAGCGTCGCTGGGCCGTTGGACAGCACCCGCCAGACCATCTTGGGCGCAAACGCCCGTCCCAAAGACGCGCCCCGCGCGGTTGTGGCACCCCGGCCTGCGGCAATGGCCTCGTTGCCCGCTGCCCCGCCCGATTCACGGGGATTTGCGCACAGCATGGGCGGGGCGTTGCGTGCCATCAATACCGAAGAGCTGCTCGATATCCGCCAGCAGGCTGAGTTCTTTGTGTCGGTAGGTCAGCATGACCAGGCAATCCAGATACTGGAGGCCCGTATTCTTGAATACGGCGATTCCAGCCCGCTGGTGTACCTGGATTTGCTGAAAGTATTCCATGCACTGAACCGCAGGTCCGAATTCCGGCAGTATCAGCAGGATTTCAACCGGCGTTTCAATGGCCGGGCGAACGATTTCTACAAGTTTGCGGACGAAGGCCAGGGCCTCATGGACTACCCGGCTGCGTTGACCCGTCTGTCGGCGCTGTGGCCTTCTGAGCCTGCCCTTGAATTCATGGAAGACTGCATTTTCAGGACCTCCAACGGCGACGCAGATCAATCATTTGACCTGGCTGCGTTTCGTGACCTGCTTTTGCTGCACGTGATTGCCCGGGACCTGGACGCAGCCAACAGCGGCCCTGCAGCCAGCGGGCACGCCCGGCTCACCCGCGGCCCGAAAGTCAATGCAGACACGGTGGTGTCCGCTGTGGCGTCCGCGCCGCCAGCCGATGCCAGGCAGCGCCACACCGGACTCACACTTGACATCGACCTGGACTCGCCAGCCTGACCGTGCCTTGGCACCCACACGCTGTTTGACTTTCACCCACCGGACAGATATGGCTGCCCGAACTCTTTTTTTTTAAGCGAGAATAAAACCCAACTTGTGGGGCTGCGTGTGAACCTTCGTGCCGGGATTGCTGGATTGACCATGCTGTTTGCTGCTTTCAATAGCGCAGCACTGACACTTGGGCGCATGCGCGGTGCGGCCATCGTAGGGCAGCCGCTGGAGGTTGTCATACCGGTCCAGCTTGACAGCGAAGAAAATGCCTCGGCGCTGTGCGTCGAAGCCGATGTTTTCTACGCTGATGCCCGCCAGGGCGCAAGCCGGGTCCGCGTGTCGGTCGAAGCCTTGCCTCAGCCGCAGGCCGCAAGCGTGCGGATTGTGTCGTCGTCTCCGGTCGATGAGCCGATTGTCACGGTCTACCTGAAAGCCGGTTGCGGGCAAAAAAGCACGCGCCGGTATGTCCTGCTGGCAGACGTGCCCAGTGAAACAGCGGCACCGGGGCCGACCGCAGCAGCCTTGGCAGGCACCCCAATGGCGGCCCCGATGGCAGCCCCGCAGGTCGCCTTGGCAGTTGTACCAGCTGCGCCGCTGGCGGTTGCCACGGCGCCGGCTGGCACGCTGCCCCCGCCCGTTTCACGCGGCGAAACCGCTAAGCCCGTGTCCCGGCGTAGCGAGCCTGGCAATGCCCCGGCGGAGAAAACGCCGGTAAAAAATCCTGAAAAAACGGGTGAAAAAGCCGGTGAAAAAACTGCAGACAAGTCTGCTGGTGGGGCAACTGGGAATGCGCCCCGTCCAGCCCGCGCGGGTGTTGCCGGGAAGCCGAAGGCGGCTCTGCCCCCGCCCCAGCCGCGGCTGAAACTCGACTCCCTGGTGATGCTGGCGGAGCGGGTTGCCAGCCTTGAGTCTTCCCCTGCCGTGCCGATGGCAGACGTGCTGCGCGACTCGCAAAAACTGCAATCGCTGGAAGCCGACATGAAGGCCCTGGTGGCACTGGCTGCCCGGAATGAGGCCAATTTGATGGCTCTGCAAACGCGCCTCCAACAGGCCGAGGCCGAACGCCTGCCCACGCAGTGGTTTTACGGCCTGTTGGCGCTGATGGCGGCCTGCCTGGCGGCGATGGCATTCTTTTGGCGGCGTCCAAAGGCAGGCGTACCCGTTGAAGCCCCCGCCATTGCCAATGAGGGTTGGTGGAGCGGGTCGCGCGCAGCGCCGCTGGCACCGGCACAGCCAGCCGGGCAACTGCTGGCGGCGTCCGAACCTGCGCCGTTGGCGGCCGATGCGCATGAGGCTGCGTCGGCGCGCACGGCGGCACACGCAGACAGCCCGAAATCCGGCCCCAGTTTGCTGTCGCCGTCGCTGTCGAATTCAGTGTCACACTCAGTATCGCAATCACTGTCGCCACCCTCCGGCAGGGGCTCGGGCCATGCGAGTTTGCCCGACGGGCCCGAGTCTGAGGTGGACGTCAGCCTGGTGGAAATGAGCGAGTCGAATTTTGACAAACTCATGGCTTCGGGCCAGGCGCAAAGCGCTTTGCGCCGCGGGCCGTTGCCACCGGCGGCTGAAATTTCCCGGCCTCAGGCGTTGCAGGTGGAGCCAGCCCGGTCGATCAATTCAGAGGAAATATTTGACATCCGCCAGCAGGCAGAATTCTTTGTCTCGCTGGGGCAGACCGACCAGGCGGTCCGAATCCTGGAAAATCGCATCATCGACAACGGTGAATCCAGTCCGCTGATTTACCTGGACTTGCTGGCCATACTGTATGCGGTGGGGCTCAAGAGCGATTTCCGCCAGTTCCGTGAAGACTTCAACCTGCTGTTCAACAGCAAGGTTCCGGAATTTTCCGCGTTCAAGGAGGAAGGCAAAAGCCTTGAAGACTACCCCCATGTGCTGGCGCACATCATGGCGCTTTGGCCCAAGCCAAAAGTGCTGATGGTGATCGAAGCGTCCATCTTCCGCGACCCGTGGGACGACAAGAGCCCTCCCTTTGAGTTGGCGGCTTTTCGCGACCTTCTCCTGCTGCATGCTATTGCCCAGGGCATCGTCAGCCAGGCCAGCGCCGTCTGCGGCCCCAGCGCATTGCGGGCAGCCAAGGGTGCCCCCATGGCGCTCGGACCCGGCGGCGCGCACGGTTCGGGTCTGCAGACCCGCGCAGGGTTTTCGCAAGTCTCGGCACCCGCTGCCTTGGCGTTTGGCGGGGAAGATCTGGCCGCGCCGCAAACTGTGGGTCTGGATTTGGACCTGACGCAGGCTGACGGACCCAGCCTGCGCCTTAGAAGCATGCCCAATCGCGGGATCGATTTTCCGTCAACAATGCCCGGCATTGGCCCGGCTGCCATCGCGGGTCCTGGGCCTTCCGCAACCCCGGTCCCAAGCCGTGGCAATGGCTTTTTACCAGACCATTTGCCCGACTGCTCACAAGACAATTTGCCGGTACCGCCAGTGGCGGGTGACAATCTCATCAACCTGGATTTGCTACTGCTGGACGACGTGCCACCGCTGGCCGGGCCAAAGCATTGACGCCGGTATGCTTGCCCAGGGGCCAGGCAAGCGCGGGCTCTTTCATCGTTGCCTGTGCAGCGCATTGCCTTTCATCGGCGCACCTGGAGCGCGCCGGGGTTGACGATATTGGTCGGTGTGCCTTTGATGAAGTTGATGACGTTGTCAAAGGCCGCGCGAAAATACATTTCATAGCTGTCCTGCTCCACATACCCAATGTGGGGAGTGCAGACGCAATTTTCCAGGCGAAGCAAAGCGTGCCCCTGCAGGATGGGCTCGGTTTCAAACACGTCCACGGCGGCCATGCCAGGACGGCCCCGGTTCAGGGCGCTGATCAGCGCATCGGCCTCAATCAGCTCCGAGCGCGAAGTGTTGACCAGCAGGGCAGTGGTTTTCATGCAAGCCAGGTCCTCGACCTTCACGATGCCGTGGGTTTCATCATTGAGCCGCAAGTGCAGGGAGACCACATCGCTGTTCTGGAAAAAAACCTCGCGGCTTGGGGCAGCCAGAAAACCGTCGAGTGAGGCGCGCGCGCGGGACGCCTCGCGCCCCCAAATCAGCACGTTC
>JAYVNK010000221.1:0-4790 GCA_043758475.1 Comamonadaceae bacterium
TAAAACGGGAAATACCCGCTTTGGGGCCCGTCGCTGCTCCAGCCCGCACCGCTTCGCTGGCTGTCCCACATCACCACCACACCCAGCACCAGAAAAAACACAGCGGTGATGACCTCGAGCGTGCGCCTTGACACGGCGCTGGCTTCTTCGGCCGTTGGGTCGTCCTGCGTTGCGGTCGAAGGATCTTGGTTCATGGTAGTGGTGCTTTTTTGACGTTGCTTGTGGCTGGTTGTTGATGGCTTGGGGATGGCTTATTTGGCAATGAAGCCAGCTTCCTGCATCAGCAGGCGGTGGCGCACGTCTTCATTGGCAACCCAGCGAACGTACTCCGTGCCACTCATGAAGGTCTGGTTGAAAGCGCCTTCTTCCATGAATTTTTTCCACTCGGGCGTGGCCCGCACTTTTTGCATCAGGTCAACGTAGTACGCGGTTTGGTCCGCAGTAACGCCCGGCGCCATGAAAATGCCGCGCAGCATGAGGTACTCGACATCCAGGCCACCTTCCTTGCAGGTAGGGATGTCGCCCCAGGATTTGTCGGCAATTTTTTCCTTGTAGGGCATGCGTTTGGTGTCGAACACGCAAAGCGGGCGCAGCTTGGATCCGCGCCATTGCGCAACGGCTTCGATGGGGTTGTTCACGGTGGAGTCAATGTGTTTGCCCACCAGTTGCACCGCCACTTCGCCGCCGCCTTTGTAGGGCACGTAGATGAATTTGACGCCGGTGGCCTTTTCGATCAACGCGGTGATGATCTGGTCTTCCTGCTTGGAGCCGGTGCCGCCCATCTTGAGTTTGCCGCCGGCCGCTTTGGCAGCTGCAAAATATTCCTGCGGCGTCTTATAGGGCGTCTCGGCGTTGACCCACAGCACAAACTCGTCCAGCGCCATCATGGCGACGGGTGTCATGTCTTTCCAGCTGAATGGCACACCGGTGGCCAACGGCGTGGTGAACATGTTGGACAGGGTGATGACGATTTTGTGGGCATCGCCCTTGCTGTTTTTCATGTCCAGAAAACCTTCAGCGCCTGCGCCGCCGCCTTTGTTGACGACCACCATGGACGACGGCATCAGCTTGTTTTTGGTGACAATGCCCTGGATGAACCGGGCCATCTGGTCGGCACCGCCACCGGTCCCGGCTGGCACGATGAACTCCACCGTTTTGGTGGGCACCCATGCGGCCCAGCCAGGGCATGCATGGCCAAGCAAAACCGTTGCGGCCAAGGCTGGCAGGAGATGTTTTAGTTTTGACATAGACACAGCGAAGTTCCTTGTAAAGACCGGTCAACGAAGAAAAGAGGCACGATTATCCACGCGGATGACGGTCTGTAACGGTCAACAGGTGCTGACTTAGTGCGCTAATTCTCAACGCAGCAAAAAATAAGCTGCAATCAGGTATAAAACGCTGGCAAAGGCTTTTTTCAGGGGTGCAATGTCAATTCGGTGCGCGGTGCGGGCACCCCAAGGCGCTGTGAGCATGCTGGCGATTGAAATAACGGCCAACGCGGGCAGGTAAATATAGCCAGCGGCGCCGGGCGGCATTTGCGGCAAGTGCCAGCCCGCCCAGATGTAGCCGAGGGTTCCCGCCAGCGCAATCGGGAAGCCCAGCGCCGCCGAGGTGGCCACGGCATTGTGAATGCTGACGTTGCTCCAGGTCATGAAAGGGACGGATATGAATGCGCCACCCGCGCCGACCATGGCAGACAGCCCACCAATCAGCCCGCCTACGCCAAACATGCCCAGCGGTTTGGGCAGTGCGCGGGTTGGCTTTGGCTTGCGGTTCAAAAACATCTGGGTGGCAGAGAAGGCGACGAACACGGCAAACAGCACGCTCAGCACTTTGCCTGACATTGCGACGGCCACTTGCGCACCCAGCAGCGAGCCGATCAGAATGCCAGGCGACAACGCAAGCGCCACGGGCCACAGCACGGCACCCCGTTGGTGATGCGCACGGACTGACGACAGCGAAGTGAAGCAGATGGTGGCCAGTGAGGTCGCCACCGCCATTTTGACGACAAGCTCTGCGGGGAAGCCTTTGGATGCAAGGATGATGCTTAAAAAAGGCACCATCAGCATGCCGCCACCGATGCCGAGCAGGCCGGCGAGAAAACCGGTAGCCAGGCCCAGCAGGGCGAGTTCAAAAATCAGCAGGGGTTCAAGAGTCATGGTGTCGGGGCGGAAAATTGCTCCATGCACCAGGGACAGCACATCGCAAAGGGTGTCTGCAAGTGCCACCGGACCGGCATCCTGAACCTGGGTTCAGGTGGGCGAGGTCAACCGGCCGTTGGGTTCATCTGACGCGAGATGATCACGCATGACCGGTGATGTTCCAAGCCCGGGCTCTAAGAGCATTGGTTCAAGGAAATATAAAGCCCGACAAGCACTGCAGACAGATTCATTGTAGGCCTTGGGGCGCACGTTTGCTCAGATCAGGCGGCCATCGTTGCTCAGCGCATTGTCAAGGCGTGACAGCAATGAGGTCAGCAGTAGGTCTTCGCCAGATTTTGCATTTGGCGCTCCGTCGGCACCGGCCGGTGGCGGTGGCGAAGTGGTCGTCAGACCCGCGCTGCCGCCTTCGGCCACGGCCGGACTGCTAGAACGATCAGTCAAATCAAACGCCAGATTCAGCGCCGCCAGCACCGCAATGCGCTCACGCGCCCGCACCTTGCCGGCATCGCGTATTCTGCACATCGCCGTGTCCACCCGCTCCACCGCATCCAGCAGGCGGGACTCGCCACGCTCGGGGCAACCCAGCAGGTAGCTTTGCCCCATGATTTGTACTTCAAGTTGTTTCATGTGTCAGTTTTGAGAGAGCCCATGCCCTTGTTGGACCCATTGCCATTGCCATTACCGCTACCGTTCCCATGCCCATTGCCGTTCCCGTTGGCCTGCGGCAGGCGGTCCAGCAGCGCATCCACCCGCGCGCGGGCAGCACCCAAACGTGATTTGAGGGAGTCGCGTTCCTGGGTGAGGCTGTCCACCTGGTCCCCCAGCAAGGCATTGGTGCGCTGTAGCTCGTCGTAGCGCACCAGCAGACGCTCAATGCGCTCGGCAAGCTGGTCAATTTGGGGCGCGTTCGACATAGAGCCAGCATTGTAGGGTTGACGACTGCATTCCAGCCTAAAATGCGAAGGTTGGTGCTCGCGGTGTGGTTCACATGCCGCAGTTCAACGGGAAGCAGGAGGGCGTCGCTGACATCAGCACATCCCAGCCTGCGCTGCCCCCGCAACGGTCAAACGGACGGGTTTGTGTGTTGCAACACACGCCCAACTTCCATCAGTCAGCCACTGGGCGTTTTGAACACGCGCCTGGGAAGGCGATGGAAATTGCGCCGTAAGCCCGGATACCGGCCAACATCGTGGATGCACGCGCGCGTTTTTGACGAATGCATGCAACCTTTTCGCCCAAGCACTGTCGGGGACGACGGTGAGGGCTTTTGTTGAATATTCCCTTCATGAAAACTTGTACATCCCGTGCACGCCTGGCCGTGCTGCCGTTGGCGTTGCCCATGGCCACCTCGATTGCCGCCCTCATTGCCGCTACCGCTGCATTCCCGGTGCTGGCGCAGAACGTGCCAGCATCGTCTCAAACCCTCAAGGAAGTGGTGGTGACGGCAAGCCGCGTGGCCACCCCTGTGACCGATGTGATCGCCGATGTGTCCATCATCGACCGAGCCCAGCTCGATCAGGCCGGCCAGTCTTCACTGCGCGATATCTTGGCCCGCCAGCCCGGCGTGCAGTTTGTTTCCAGCGGCAGCTTCCGCTCCAGCACCGGCATCTTTTTACGCGGTGCCAGTTCCAGCCAGACGGTTGTGCTGATCGACGGCATCCGTGTCGGCTCTGCCACTTTGGGAGCTGCCTCCTTTGAAAACATGCCCCTGGAGCGCATTGAACGCATTGAAATACTGCGCGGTGCGGCCTCCGCGCTGTACGGCCCGGATGCCGTGGGTGGCGTGATCCAGATTTTTACGCGGGCACCAACAGAAGCGTTGGCGTTGAGTGCCAATCTGGGCGTGGGCACATTCGGCCAGCAGCAGGCGGGTGCTTCGCTGCGCGGCAGCAGCGGCGCCATTGGCTACAGCCTGGGCGTGTCGCGTGAAAAGGCCACCGGCATCAGCGTGATCAACAACCCGGCCTCCAGCAATTTCAACCCGGATGCGGACGGCTTCAAGGCCACCAGCGTGGATGCCAAACTGACCGCCAAGGTCAATAAAGACCATGCCCTGACTCTGAGCCTGCTGCAAAACCAGACTGATTACCAGTTTGACGGCACACCTTTCCCAAACCCCTTGAGCCTGACCGGGCTGACGTCTGACGCCGTTGCCAAGTCGCGCCTGAACAACGCCGTTTTGAAATGGGAAGCCCAGTGGCTTGAACCGTGGAAATCTACCCTGACGCTGGGCACCAGTGATGATCAATCGGCGAGTGAGTATTACCGCCTGCCAGACCGTGCCTTTGGCGGTAGCAGCAAGTTCAACACCAGACGCAAGCAGATCACCTGGCAGAACGACATCAGTCTGGGCAAAGACGTGTTGTCTCTGATGCTGGAGAACCGTTCCGAGGCCGTCGACAGCTCCACCAATTACACCGTGACGACGCGTGACATCCGCAGTGCCCTGGCGTCCTATGCGTTCAACCGCCAGGACTGGAACGCCCTGGCGGTGCTGCGCAATGACGACAACTCGCAGTTCGGCCGCTTCAACAACTGGGCGCTGTCTGGCGGCTATCGCCTGACCAGCAACCTGCGCGCCGTGGCCAGCGTGGGCACCAGCTTTCAGGCACCGACTTTCAACCAGCT
>JAYVNK010000222.1:0-4786 GCA_043758475.1 Comamonadaceae bacterium
CCATCGGCACCCACAATGCGGTACACCGTTTGTGCCTGGGCAACAGACATGATGGCCAAGGCAGCCAAACCGAGCAGCGCCACAGGTGCGCTCGCAGCCCTTGCCAGATGGATCAGATGCGCCAGAGTTGTTTGTTTCATACCGTCTTCCCTCGCGTGTTTCATGGCCTTTTTTCCTGTCAATCAAATGGATGTCAAGTCGATGCCATCATGCCTTGGTGCCGCAGCAAGGCGTCCAGATTCGGCTCGCGCCCCCTGAACGCCTTGAACGACTCCATGGCCGGGCGGCTGCCGCCTGCCTCCAGAATGGCGCACCTGTATTTTCTACCGGTTTCGGCATTTGGCAAACCGTCGGTGCCTGCCGTTTCTTCAAAAGCCGCATAGGCGTCGGCGCTCAGCACCTCGGCCCATTTGTAGCTGTAGTAACCGGCCGCATAACCACCGGAGAAAATGTGGCTGAAGGTGTGCATCGGGCGGCTCCACGAGGGGGCGCTGACCACGGCGACCTCGGCGCGTACTTTGTCCAAAAGCGGCAAGAATGGCTCAGCCGGGTTGTGATGCGTGTGCAACAGCATGTCGAACAGCGAAAACTCGATCTGGCGCAGGGTCTGCATGCCGCTCTGGAAGTTTTTGGCGGCCAGCATTTTGTCAAACAGTTCGCGCGGCAGCGGGGCACCCGTGTCTACGTGGGAAGTCATGTGCTTGAGCACATCCCACTCCCAGCAGAAGTTTTCCATGAACTGGCTGGGCAACTCCACTGCGTCCCACTCAACGCCGCTGATGCCCGAGACATCGCGCTCGTTCACCTGCGTCAGCATGTGGTGCAGGCCATGCCCGAACTCGTGGAACAGGGTGGTCACGTCGTCATGCGTCAGCAGGGCGGGCTTTTTGACGCCGTTCACTTCGACCCCATCAGCAAAATTGCAAACCAGATGCGCCACGGGGGTTTGCAGTTTGCCGTTATCGGGGCGCAGCCAGCGGTTGCGCACGTCGTCCATCCAGGCACCGCCACGTTTGCCGGTGCGGGCTGTTGGGTCAAGGTAGAACTGGCCCACCAGCGCGGTTGTGGCTGTGCCGTCAGGTGCCCTGGTGGTTCGCTCGATGCGGTAAAACGCAACGCCGGGGTTCCACACCGGCGCGGTGTCGGAGCGAATCGACACGTCAAACAGCGTCTCGATGATCTTGAACAAACCAGCCAGCACCTTGGGCGCAGTGAAGTACTGCTTGACTTCCTGCTCGCTGAAAGCGTAGCGCGCTTCCTTGAGCTTTTCGCCCGCAAACGGCAAGTCCCAGTATTGCAGCGCGGGCATATTCAAATGCTGGGCTGCAAACTCACGCAGGTCCGCCAGGTCCTTGACTGCGAACGGCTTGGCCTTGGCACCCAGGTCTCGCAAAAACGAGATGACCTGGTCGGGCGAATTGGCCATTTTTGGCACCAGCGAGAGGTCACCAAAACTGGCAAACCCCAGCAGCTTGGCTTCTTCAAGTCGAAGCGCGAGTATTTGCTGGATCAGGGCCGTGTTGTCCAACTTCAACCCGTCGGGCGTGGCCTGGTCGGATGCACGGGTGACATAGGCGCGGTAGAGCTTTTCGCGCAACGTACCGGACTTTGCAAATTGCATGACGGGCAAGTAGCAGGGCATTTTGAGCGTGAGCTTGTAGCCATCTTTGCCATCAGTCTTGGCTGCCGACAGCGCGGTTTGCACGACATCAGCGGGCACGCCATCCAGCTCATCCAGCGTGGCGTAATAGGCATACGCATCGGTCGCGTCCAGCGCGTTCTCGCTGAATTTCTGGCTCAGTTCAGCCTGCTTTTCCTGGATGGCGGCAAAGCGCTCACGCGCTGCGCCCACCAGTTCTGCGCCGCCCAATACAAAATTACGCACGGCGTTTTTGTGGGCCTGGCGCTGCTCGGTGTTGAGCGTTGCGACGTCAATCGCCTTGTATTTGGCGTAAAAACGTTCATCGGCACCCAGCCGGGTAAAAAATTCGGTGACTTTAGGCAAGGCGGCGTTATAGGCGGCACGCAACTCAGGCGTGTCGGCCACGCTGTTGAGGTGGCTCACTGCGCCCCAGGAGCGGCCCAGTTTTTCAGTGGAAACATCCAGCACTTTGGCGATGTCGCTCCAGTGTGCCGGAAAATCGGCATGGGTCACGGTCTCAAGGGCTGTGCTGGCGTCCGCCAGCAGTGCGTCCACGGCGGGGGCCACGTGCTCCGGCGCAATGCGGTCAAAAAGCGGAAGACTGGAAAAGTCGAGGAGTGGATTGGTCATGGTGCCCATTTTGCGACGGTTGAAACCTATTCAAGAGCTGCTTGAAGGTCTGGTTGAATGAAACCCCAGTTCTGCGTGTGGAATCCGGGCATGGGGTGGATAGCGACGGTCAAGGCGACAGCACGGCAGCCTCGCGTTCTGCCGCCTCCACCGTGTTGACCAGTAGCATGGTCACAGTCATCGGCCCCACGCCACCGGGCACCGGGGTGATCCAGCCGGCCACTTCTTTCACTGCGGCAAAGTCTACGTCGCCACACAGCTTGCCTGCGTCGTTGCGGTTCATGCCGACGTCAATCACGACCGCACCGGGCTTGACCATGTCTGCCGTCAGCGTGTTGCGCCTGCCAACCGCAGCGACGATCACATCGGCCTGGAGGGTGTGGGCTTTGAGGTTTTGGGTGGCGCTGTGACAAACGGTCACCGTTGCATTTTTTTGCAACAGCATCAAGGCCATGGGTTTGCCCACGTTGTTGCTGCGGCCAATGACCACGGCGTGCTTGCCTTTGAGGTTGATGCCCGTGCTCTGCAGCAGCTTGATGCAGCCAAAGGGCGTGCACGACCAGAAACCAGGCGTGCCGGTCATCAGCGCGCCTGCGCTGGCAATGTGAAAACCGTCAACATCTTTGGCGGGTGCGATAGCCTCGATCACTTTGTGCGCATCGATATGGGCTGGCAGGGGCAGTTGCACCAGAATACCGTGGATGGCGGGGTCGTTGTTGAGCGCGTGCACGCGTGCCAGCAATTCGGCTTCACCCAGCGTGGCTGGGTACTGCTCCAGAACCGAGTGCAAACCGGCTTGGGCACAGGCCTCTACCTTTTTGCCGACATACACGTGGCTGGCAGGGTCGCTGCCCACGATGATGACCGCCAGACCGGGCGTGATCCCCTTGGTTTTCAGCGCAGCCGTGCGTTGCGCCACGTCGGTGCGCAGTTGCCGGGACAGGGCGTTGCCATCAATCAGCTGCGCGGTCATAATGCCTATTTTTCCAATAAAACGGCCTATAGCCCTTGTCTACAGTGCATAGCTAGCTATATTTACTGTAGCATACCGGTTTTGGCTAAAAACGCAAGTATCAGCCGCCAGTATCAGGACTTGCTGCCGTTTTGCCCCAATGCGATTTTCAGCAAATCGGCAACCGTGTTGGCGTTTAGCTTTTCCATGATGTTGGCGCGGTGCGCTTCCACCGTCTTGATGCTGATGCCCAGGTCGTCTGCGATCTGCTTGTTCAGCCGCCCGGCCACGATGCGCTCCAGCACCTGTGATTCGCGCATTGTCAGTTTGGACAACAGTGCATCCCGGCTGGCGGCGTGCTGGTGCTCGGAGAACGTGCTCTTGGCATGCTCCAGCATGCGCTCCACCAGGCCTACCAGATCGTCTTCCTTGAAAGGCTTCTGGATGAAGTCCATCGCGCCCTTTTTCATGGTGTCAACGGCCATGGGCACGTCGCCGTGGCCGGTGATGAAGACGATGGGCAAGAGCGAGCGCGCGTCCATCAGGCGGCTTTGCAGTTCGAGGCCGGTCATGCCGCCCATGCGGATGTCCACAATCAGGCAGGCCACTTCGCGCGGGTCGTAGCGGCTCAAAAATGACTCAGCCGAGTCAAAGCAGCGAACCCGGTAGTCCTTGCCTTCAAGCAGCCATTGCAAAGAGTCGCGCACCGCCTCGTCATCATCCACCACGTAGACCGTGCCTTTTTTAGGTATCAAGCTCATTCAATTTACCCGATGGTCCTTAGTTGTTTACTCTGCACGGGAGGCAGGGCGGATGACGGCTTGCTGATGGGCAACCAGAAGGAAAAACAGCAGCCCGTCACGTCCGCGCCATTGTAGATGTTCTGCGCTTTCATCCTGCCCTGGTGCGATTCAACAATCGAGCGGCACAGGCTCAGGCCAATGCCCATGCCGTCTGCCTTGGTGGAAAAGAAAGCCTCATACAGGCGGCCCATGACTTCGGGTGCCAGGCCCTTGCCAGAGTCCTGCACCGAAAACTCCACCACCGGCTTGTCGTCAACGCGCTTGGGCACCACGCGCAAAACCACGGTGCGCCGGGCGGTCGGGCGCTGGGCTGAATCAACCGACTCGGCACCGTTTTTGAGCAGGTTGACCAGCACCTGCTCAATCAGGATCGGGTCCACCAGCAGTGCCGGCATGCGGGGTGCCACATAGTGCGTGAGCCGCACGTTGCGGCGCCGCATCTCGATCTCAGCCAGTTCAACCGCCTCGTCCACCATGCCCGCGATGGCCGACAGCGAGCGATTGGGCTCGCTGCGTTTCACAAAAGACCGAATGCGCTGGATGATTTGGCCAGCGCGGTGCGCCTGTTTTGCGGTTTTTTCCAGGGCGCCCAGCAAGTCTTCCTCGGTGATTTGCTGGGCCTTGATGCGCGACACCATGCCGTTGCAGTAGTTGTTGATGGCAGTAAGCGGCTGGTTCAGCTCATGCGCGACGCTGGATGCCATTTCACCCATGGTGATCAAGCGGCTGGCGGTTTGCGCCCGCTCGGTCTGTGCCGCT
>JAYVNK010000223.1:0-14301 GCA_043758475.1 Comamonadaceae bacterium
TGGGGCCGTTCATTGTGCGGAATCTTGGCTGAGCATGATGACGAGCAACCTTAAAGGAGAGCAAGTGAACCCGCCAGCCACGCCCGGTCTGACGAAAAATTGGCGGCATGGCGCGGCTGCAGTTTCTCTTTTGCTATTGTGGATATTGTTTTTTTACCGTGAAACTGCGCTCTCTATCGTTGCGATCTGGTCTAAATCAGAAACCTTCACGCACGGTTTTCTCGTACTCCCGATAGTGTTCTGGCTGGTTTGGCGTCGGCGTCAGTTGCTGATGGCGCAAGCCCCACGCTCAAGCGTTTTGAGTTTACTTCCGGTCTGTGTCGCAGCCTTGCTTTGGCTGCTGGGCGAGCTGGCTGCTGTCAATTCTGTGACTCAATTGGCTCTTGTCGCCATGCTTGTGTTGAGCGTGCCCGTTGCCTTGGGGCTGCCGGTCACCCGCGTCATTGTTTTCCCGCTGGCTTTTTTGTTTTTTGCAGTCCCAATTGGCGAGTTCTTCATGCCACAGCTGATGGAGTGGACAGCCAGCTTTACTGTTCTTGCCCTGCGCTTCAGTGGTATTCCGGTATATCGCGAGGGACTGCAATTCGTCATTCCCTCCGGCAACTGGTCGGTGGTGGAAGCGTGCAGTGGTGTGCGATATCTCATAGCTTCTTTGACGGTTGGCACGCTGTTCGCCTACCTCAACTACCAGTCCACCAAGCGCCGCCTTGTTTTCATAGCGATCTCCATCTTGGTGCCGGTGGTAGCCAACTGGATGCGGGCTTACCTCATCGTCATGCTGGGGCATCTGTCCGGCAACAAACTCGCCGCCGGTGTTGACCACCTGATTTACGGTTGGGTGTTTTTTGGCATTGTCATCATGGTGATGTTCATGATTGGCGCCCGGTGGGCCGAACCCGAAATTTCCAGCAACGCAACCGGCTCCATACAGGCGAATGCGTTTTCATCTGTTGGAGCTGCCTCTTCAGTTGGAGTCCTTTGGTCTACAGCAGTTGCGATGGCGCTCATCACTGCACTGCCGTACGCGGCGCAGCTCGCAATCAAAGGGGCTGGCAGTGGCGCTATGCCAGTTTTGGCAGCGCCGTCTACTTTGGCAGCCAACTGGCAGGGCGGCGGGCCGTCCACAACTGAATGGAAGCCTGCATTTCAAAATTCGTCTGCCCAAGTCAATGCCACTTACTCCGAAAAGGAGCGAACGGTGGAAATGTATCTCGGGTACTACCGGGAGCAGGACTACAGCAGGAAGTTGGTAAGCTCAGACAACGTGGTGGTGAAATCTCAAGACCCCCGCTGGGCGCAAGTTTCAGCTGGCAGCCACGTGGTTGATGTGGGCCGACGGAAGCTGCCATTTCGCACGATTGATCTTCGTGGTTTGCCTACAGCGGAGCAGCCCGGTGGGACGCAATTGGTCGTTTGGCAACTTTACTGGGTCAATGGATCCATCACGTCCAGTGATTACATGGCAAAGGCCTACAGCGCGCTCTACCGGCTGGCCGGGCGCGGAGACGACTCGGCGGTAATCCTGTTCTATGCGTCCAAGGAGCAAGCGGGTGGCGCGCAGGCGGCGCTCGAAGCCTTCGTGCGGGACAACTTCGAAACCGTCGATGCGCTGCTTGCGAAAACGCGGGACAACCGGTGATTTCAGCCATTTACAATTCAGTGCAAATTTTCAGAGGGGTATTGCGATGAGCGTCGTAGCAGTGATTGGCCTGGGATATGTTGGCCTTCCCCTCGTGGTGGAGTTTGGCAAGCACTTGAGGACCATTGGGTTTGATATTTCTGTTGCCAAAGTCGAGTCCTGCCTCAAAGGCGTGGACCCCTCGCGGGAACTTTCAGACGATGAAATGGCTGCCTCCGCCCACGCGGTGTACACAGCAGATCCTGCCTTGCTGGCCGAGGCCGACATCATCATTGTGGCCGTGCCGACGCCCGTAGACGCCGCCCACATTCCCGATTTCCGCCCGCTCATTGGCTCCAGCACCAGCGTTGGCCGCCACATGAAAAAAGGCGCAACCGTGGTGTACGAATCAACGGTTTATCCCGGTGCCACAGAAGAGGTTTGCATTCCCGTGCTGGAGCGCGAGTCCGGCCTGAAGTGGAAACAGGACTTCTTTGTGGGCTATTCACCCGAGCGCATCAACCCCGGCGACAAAGAGCAAACCCTGACCAAGATTCTCAAAATTGTGTCCGGCGACACTCCGCAGACGCTGGACAAAGTGGCCAAGCTCTACGAGACCATCATCGTGCCGGGCGTGCACCGCGCCTCCAGCATCAAGGCGGCAGAGGCCGCGAAGGTGATTGAGAACACCCAGCGCGACCTGAACATCTCGCTGATGAACGAGCTGTCCATCATTTTTGACAAGCTAGGCATTGACACCACTGAGGTGCTTGAAGCCGCCGGCACCAAGTGGAACTTTCTCAAATTCAAGCCCGGCCTGGTGGGCGGGCATTGCATTGGCGTTGACCCGTATTACTTGACCCACAAGGCCGAGATGCTGGGCTACAACCCCCAGGTCATTCTGGCGGGGCGGCGCATCAATGACGGCATGGGCAAGTTCATCGCAGAGCAGACCATCAAGCACATGATTGCGGCGGGCAGCTACATCAAAGGTGCCAAAGTCAACGTGCTGGGGCTCACCTTCAAGGAAAACTGTGGCGACCTGCGCAACTCCAAGGTGATCGACATCATTAACGAGCTCAAGTCGTATGGTGTCGAGGTGTTTGTGACCGACCCTCAGGCCGAGTCGGCCGAAGCCATTCACGAGTACGGCGTCCCCTTGCTGCCATGGGCCGATTTGCCGCGTGCCGATGCCATCGTGGCCGCAGTGGCGCACAAAGAGTTCGCCGCCCTGACCATGGAAGACTTTTCAAAGAAGCTCGTCAAAGGCGGCGCTTTCATCGACGTCAAGGCCGCTTTTGACCGCGACGCGATCCGGGGCGCGGGCTACAGACTTTGGCGGTTGTAGTGGTCAATCGACATTTACTATATTATTAATAGCTAACTATGCATACTGCACTGGGGCTACAGCCTGTTTTTATCACTTTTTTTGGCTGAATCGGCCTGCTATTGGCATTTTGATGAGTTTTGACAAGCGGCCACTCGTGCTCCACGTGATGTACCGCTTCGACACGGGTGGGCTGGAGAACGGCGTGGTGAACCTCATCAATCACATGCCGTCCCAAGCGTACCGTCATGCCGTGCTGGCATTGACCGAAGTGACCGATTTCAGCCAGCGCATTGATCGCACAGATGTGGAATTCATCTCGTTGCACAAGCCGCCGGGCCATGGCGTATGGCAATACGCGAAACTGTTCAAGCTGTTTCGCCAATTGCGCCCGGCCATTGTTCACAGCCGCAACCTGGCAGCGCTTGAGGTCCAGATGCCCGCCTGGGCGGCCCAGGCACCAGTGCGCATTCATGGCGAACATGGCCGCGACGTGGGCGATCTGGATGGCAACAATGTCACTTACCAGAGGGTGCGCCGGTTTTACGGGCCATTTGTCCATCACTACATTGCGCTATCGCGTGATCTGGCGGGGTACCTGGCGGACAAAGTGCGAGTGCCTCGGACGAAAATAACGCAGGCCTACAACGGCGTCGATACGCAGAAATTTCAACCTGCCGCTGCTGGACCACAAGCCATTGCAGGGTGTCCCTTCGATCCCGCGCAGCACTGGTTGGTGGGCACCGTCGGGCGAATGCAGACAGCCAAGGACCAGGTGATGCTGGCGCAGGCCTTTGTGCAGGCGCTGGCGCTGGCACCCGAACTCAAGCCTCGGCTGCGCTTGGTCATGGTGGGGGAAGGCCCGTTGCGCGCGCAGGCGATGGCTCTGCTTGAAGCTGCGGGCGTCGCTCATCTGGCCTGGCTGCCCGGTGAGCGCAGCGATGTGGCCGACATCATGCGCGGCCTGCACGCCTTTGCCTTGCCATCGTTGGCAGAGGGTATATCCAACACCATTCTTGAAGCCATGGCCAGTGGGTTGCCAGTCATCGCAACGGATGTGGGGGGCAACGCTGATCTGGTGGTGCCGCAACAGACCGGTACCATCGTTCCCCCGGCCCATCCCGAGGCAATGGCACGTGGTTTGCTTGATATGGCAATGCGGCCCTTGCAAGCGCGCGCCATGGGCGAGGCGGGTCGCCAGCGCGTGCTGGCAAATTTCAGCCTGCAGGCGATGGTGAGCACCTACCAGTCCGTGTACGATCACCAGCTTCGGGTTCAGGGCTTCTCGCCTAAACTCCAAGAATTTCACTAGACACCATGTGCGGAATTACCGGAATTTTTGACACCCGTGGCGCCAGCGAGATCAACCGCGCGGTGCTGCAGCGCATGAACGACTCGCAGTTGCACCGTGGCCCGGACGAAGGCAGTCTGCACATCGAGGCGGGTGTCGGCTTGGGCCACCGCCGCCTTTCCATCATTGACATCGCCACCGGGCAGCAGCCGCTGTTCAATGAAGACGGCTCGGTCGTGGTCATTTTCAATGGCGAAATCTACAACTACCAGGAACTCATCCCCGAGCTTCAGGCGCTGGGGCATGTGTTTCACACCAAGAGCGATACCGAGTGCATCGTCCATGGCTGGGAGGCCTGGGGGGTTGACTGCGTCAAGCGCTTTCGGGGCATGTTTTCATTTGCGCTGTGGGACCGCAACCAGCAAACCTTCTTCATGGCGCGCGACCGGCTGGGCGTCAAGCCCATGTATTACGCGCTGCTGGATGACGGCAACCTGCTGTTCGGTTCAGAACTCAAATCCCTGCTGGCCCATGGTGGCCTGCGTCGTGAGATTGACCCGCTAGCTGTAGAAGAGTATTTCGCATTGGGCTATGTGGCGGAGCCCCGCACCATCTTCAAGCAGGCCAAAAAGCTGCCACCTGCCCATACGTTGGCCATCCGGCGAGGCCAGCCGGTCGGCGAGCCGGTTGAGTATTGGGACGTTCGTTTCACCCTGGATAACCCGGTGTCAGACGCGGATGCCCAGGAAGAGCTGGTTGAGCGTTTGAAGGAATCGGTTCGCCTGCGCATGATTGCGGAAGTGCCGCTGGGTGCCTTTTTGTCGGGGGGCGTCGACA
The DNA here is from genome assembly GCA_043758475.1 of Comamonadaceae bacterium. Taxonomy (GTDB): domain Bacteria; phylum Pseudomonadota; class Gammaproteobacteria; order Burkholderiales; family Burkholderiaceae_C; genus JANYCG01. The sequence goes on from JAYVNK010000223.1 coordinate 5,074, forward strand.
GCAGCGCTGTGGTGGCGACGATGGCCGGTCTGTCTCAGGCCCCCGTCAACACCTGCTCCATTGGCTTTGACGATCCCGCCTACAACGAATCCGAATTTGCACAAAAGGTGGCTGACCGCTACCACACCAACCACCGAGTTGAAGTGGTCAAGAGCGATGACTTTGACCTCATCGACACGTTGGCGCGGCTGTATGACGAGCCCTATGCCGACAGCTCCGCCATTCCTACCTACCGGGTTTGCCAGCTCGCGCGCAAGCACGTGACGGTGGCGCTTTCTGGCGACGGTGGCGACGAGGCCATGGGCGGATACCGGCGCTATCGAATGCATCTGATGGAAGAAGGCATGCGCAGCGCGATGCCGATGGCACTGCGCAAACCGCTGTTTGGCACCTTGGGCAAAATTTACCCTAAAGCGGATTGGGCTCCGCGCGTGTTCCGGGCCAAAACAACGTTTGAAGGCCTGGCCCGCAATTCGGTTGAAGCCTACTTCCACTCCATCTCCATACTGCGCGGGCCGATGCGCAATGAGCTTTTCAGCCCCAAATTCAAGACTGAACTTGCTGGCTATGGCGCGCAGGAAGTGTTTGACCGGCATGCTGCCAACGCGCGCACCGATGATCCCCTGGCGCTGATTCAGTACCTCGATATCAAGACTTACCTGGTGGGCGACATAAATACCAAGGTAGATCGCGCCAGCATGGCGCATTCGCTCGAAGTGCGTGAGCCGCTGATGGACCATGAACTTGTCGAGTGGCTGGCGACATTGCCATCCCGGCAGAAAATCAACGGCCAGGAAGGCAAATATGTGTTCAAGAAGTCCATGGAACCCTATTTGCCGCAGGATGTTCTATACCGCCCCAAAATGGGGTTTTCCGTGCCACTGGCCCGCTGGTTCCGCGGCCCATTGAAGCAACGCGTGCGCGATGCCGTGCTGGGCGAGCGGCTCGCGGCGACCGGCTGGTTCAACGCCACATACTTGAATCACTTGGTCGAAGCGCATCAGTCAGGTGCCAGGGACTACAGTGCGCCCCTGTGGACATTGCTCATGTTCGAGGCTTTCCTGCGCCACGTGGTGGACCGCAATGATGCTGCCCATGCTGCGGTGGCCGCATGAGTTTGCGGATTCTTCACGTACTGGACCATTCCATTCCGCTTCACAGCGGCTACACGTTTCGTACGCTGTCCATCCTGCGCGAGCAGCGAAAACTGGGGTGGGAAACGGTTCATTTGACAACGCCAAAACAGGGCCTTGCGACCCATTTTCAGGAAGAGGTTGATGGGCTGGTTTTTTATCGCACCCCCAGTAAGCCAGGTACCGGGCTGCTAACCCAGATGTGGCAAACCTGGCGCAGGCTTGCCGCCGTTATTGCCAAGGTGCAACCGGACATCATCCACGCGCACTCGCCAGTGCTGAATGCCCTGCCAAGCCTTTGGGCGAGCCGTCGCTTCAATCTGCCGGTGGTTTACGAAATGCGGGCCTCCTGGGAAGACGCCGCCGTTGACCATGGCACCACGGTTGAAGGCAGCGTCCGCTACCGGCTATCTCGGGCGCTGGAGAGCTTTGCGCTTCGTCGGGCGGATCAAATCACCACCATTTGCGAGGGCTTGAGGGGCGATATCGCCGCACGTGGCATTCCTGATGAACGCATCACGGTCATCCCGAATGCGGTCGATGCGGACATGTTTCGTTTTGGCGTAGAGGCTGATCCAGATCTGCGGCGTTCGCTGGGGCTTGACAACGCGACTGTCATTGGCTTTGCCGGCTCGTTTTACGGTTACGAAGGGCTTGATCTGCTGCTGGAAGCCGCGCGTCGCCTTCTGCCTCGCCACCCAAATTTGCGCATCCTCCTGGTGGGTGGTGGCCCGCAGGAAGGCAATCTCAAGGCACAGGCGGTCGCCGCAGGCCTGCAGGACAGGGTGATCTTTGCTGGCCGCGTGCCCCACGCAGAAGTGCAGCGCTACTATGAATTGATTGACGTGCTTGCCTACCCTCGGCTTCCCATCCGCCTTACCGAGCTGGTGACGCCGCTCAAACCGCTTGAAGCCATGGCGCAGGGGCGGATATTTGTGGCGTCGGACGTGGGTGGACACCGTGAACTCATTCGGCACGGCGAGACCGGTTTTCTGTTCCCTGCCGGCAATGCGGTAGCGCTTGAAAATGCAATTGACCAAGTGCTGGCGCAGCGCGAGATATGGCCACAAGTACGTGCTAAGGCGCGTCATTTCGTCGAGCAGGAGCGCACGTGGGCATCCAGTGTCGCGCGATATGGCGAAGTGTACCGACGGTCCATGGCGAGTCATGGCCGGGCCCAATCCCTTCAAACCTGAGGTCACATCGTGTGCGGTATCCACGGAATCTATCGTCTTGACGGGAAGGCAGTCGCCCCGGAGATGCTGTCTGCCATGGGCGACGTCACCCGCCACCGTGGTCCGGACGACGAGGGGATGCACATCGACGCCTCCTGCGGAATTGCCATGCGGCGGCTGTCGATCATCGATGTGGCCGGGGGGCATCAACCCCTGTCAAATATTGACCAGACGCTGTGGGTTGTATGCAATGGCGAGATCTACAACTTTCGCGAATTGCGCGCTGAGCTGCAGGCAAAGGGCTACCAGTTCAAAACAGGTTCGGACAGCGAAGTGCTGCTGCACCTTTATGATGCTGAGGGGGACGACTTTGTTCACCGCCTCAACGGGATGTTTGATTTTGCGCTATGGGACGTGCGCCGCCGCCGCCTTCTGATTGGCCGTGACCGGCTGGGTGTAAAGCCGCTTTACGTGTTGCAGGATGGGCATCAACTGGCATTTGCGACTGAAGCAAAAGCGCTTCTCGCCCTGCCCGGGGTCACCGTAGAGCTGGACCGCAGTGCCGTTGCCGGTTATCTGCATTTGGGCTACGTGGCTGCACCCGCTTGCATCTTCAAAGGCGTACGCAAGTTACCACCTGCCACGCTGCTTGCTGTGGAAAATGGTCAGGTGCGGCAGTGGCGCTACTGGAAGCTACCCGACCGCATTGAGCGTGGGTTTTCCGAGCGTCACTGGATTGATCTTGTACGCACGCAAGTTGAAGAATCCGTGCGCATGCAAATGGTCAGCGATGTTCCCATCGGAGCCTTTCTTTCGGGGGGAGTTGATTCAAGCGCAGTCGTTGGCTACATGGCGAAGCATTCGCAGCAGCCCATTCGCACTTACGCCATTGGGTTCGAGGGGGGTGAGGCCGAAGCGCTTTACAACGAGTTGCCTTATGCGCGGCGTGTGGCTGATCTTTTTGGCACCCAGCACCGTGAGATCGTGGTGCGGCCTGACGTGGTCGGGTTGCTGCCAAAGCTGCTTTGGCACATGGACGAGCCGCTGTCCGATACCGCTTTCATCACGACGTTTCTGGTGTCAGAGTTCGCCCGTCAGGATGTCAAAGTCATTCTGTCGGGTGTCGGTGGCGACGAGCTATTTGGGGGCTATCGGCGCTACCTTGGCGGCCACTATGCGGGGCAATATCGACGGTTGCCCCATTGGCTGAGGCGCACTGCGGCGTTCACCGCACAACACCTGCCTGCGGACCGCCACTCTGGCCTGCTCAACACACTCCGGTTGGCCAAGGGATTTCTTGCGTCGGCAGAAATGACGGCCGATGACAGATACCGCAGCTATCTTCAGGTGTTTGACCGCGATGCAGTGGCTTCGCTGATGATGAATCCAGATGCAACCTCTACCGACACCCTGGAATTTGCGTTCGCCAATGCGGGAAATCAGGACGACCTGAATCGCATGTTTTCGGTGGATGCAGAAACCCAGTTGCCTGACGACTTGCTCATGCTGACCGATAAAATGAGCATGGCCGTTTCTCTGGAGTGCCGTGTTCCGCTGCTTGACCATCAGCTAGTTGAGCTGGCTGCCTCCATGCCAGCTGCGGTCAAAGTACGCGGTGGTCGGCTCAAGCATGTATTCAAGGAGTCGCTTGGCGACCTGTTGCCGCAAGACATATTGAACCGAAAAAAGCGCGGGTTTGGAACCCCCATGGGGGCATGGCTCAAGCGTGAATTGGCCCCCGTTCTGCGTCGTCTGCTCGCGCCTGATGCCATCCATGCCAGGGGGCTGTTTCGTCCGGACGTAGTTGGCAAGCTGATGGCAGACCATGAAGCGAACCGCATTGACGGCACTGATGCCTTGCTGGCCCTGATGAATCTTGAGATATGGAGCCGGATCTATCTGGACCGTCGCGCCCCAGATGACGTTGCCCTGGAATTGAAGAGCTACGTTGCATGAGAATTTTGTACGTTTGCCACCGGTTCCCGTTTCCGCCCAAGCGGGGTGGAAAGATTCGGCCTTTCAACATGATCCGACATCTCACCAACAGCGGACACGAAGTGACGGTGTGCTCTTTGGCGCGTTCGCCCGAAGAAGCGCGAGAGGCCCAGGGGATAGCGCCCTACTGCGCTGCTTTCGAAATCGCACAGGTCAATGGGTATGTGCAGACTATGCGGATGGTGGCGCGACTCCCGTTGTGCACACCGTCTTCCATGGGATTCTTCTATTCGCCCGCGCTGGACCAGCGCATACAGCATCTGCTCAAACAGCAAAAATGGGACTTGATCTTTGTTCACTGTTCATCTGTGGCCCAGTATGTCGAGCACGTCCGAAATATCCCCAAAATCCTGGATTTTGGAGACATGGACTCTCAAAAATGGTTGGAGTACGCTAACTACAAACCTTTTCCCCTGTCTCTGGGGTATCGATTTGAGGGTGTAAAAATGCTCGCTGCCGAAAAGCGGCTCGCCAGGCGTTTTGACCTGTGCACTGCAACCACCCGCGCCGAGTGGGAGACTCTCAATGCCTACGGCACGCAGGCTGATACAGACTGGTTTCCCAACGGCGTCGATGCTGACTTCTTTTGCCCCACTGACGCCGCCTACGAACCCGAAACCATCAGCTTTATAGGTCGGATGGACTACTACCCAAATCAGGAATGCATGGCGCGCTTCTGCCAGCAGACATGGCCATTAGTGAAAACGCGGCGGCCTGGCATGAAGCTGCTGATTGTTGGTGCCGACCCCTCCCCGTCCATGCGAAAACTGGGCGATATTCCCGGGGTAACGGTGACCGGCTCGGTGCCAGATGTGCGCCCGTTCATACGAAGTTCTGCCTTGATGGTTGCCCCTTTGAACATTGCCAGGGGCACCCAGAATAAAATTCTGGAGGCCATGGCCATGGGCGTGCCGGTGGTGACAAGCAACATCGCTGCGGGAGGTGTTGATGCCGAAACCGTGAAACATTTCCTTGTTGCAGATACGCCTGAAGCTTATGCTCATGCCATCATGACCATCATCGAAAGTCCTCAGGAGCGCAAACGGCTGGCTTTGGCTGGACGCGAGCGCATGCTGAGTCACCATGCTTGGCCGCGTTCGATGGAAAGGTTAAGCACGATCATCGACCGAAGTGTGAAAAATTTTGTGAGCAAAAAGCGGGAAGTCGTATGAAGATTAGTATTTTTGGTTTAGGTTATGTTGGTGCTGTATCTCTTGCATGTTTGTCCCGTGACGGCCATGAGGTGATCGGGGTCGATATCGATCAAACCAAGCTTGACCTGATCATGGCGGGCAAGACGCCTGTGGTGGAAGAGGGGATGGTTGACCTCATGGCAAGCGTCGCGGCCAGTGGCAAGGTGACCGTCACTACCGATCCACAGCGTGCGGTATTTGACAGCGAAATATCACTTGTATGCGTTGGCACACCCTCTGCAGCCAACGGTAGTCAGGACCAGGGCGCGATTCTCCGTCTGGCCGCAGAAATCGGGCGCGCCATAGGTGAAAAAGAAAAACCGCATGTCGTTGTGTTCCGCTCAACGCTGGTGCCTGGCACGGTAGAAGATATTTTGCGTCCGATCATCGAAGAAAAGTCTGGCAAGAAGGACGGTACGGGATTCTTCCTGTGCTTTCAACCCGAGTTTTTGCGTGAAGGTTCCTCCATACGCGACTACGACAAGCCGCCATTTACCATCGTGGGGGCCAACCATGCCTATCCTGTTGACCAGTTACGGACGCTGTTCGGGCATTTGCCCTGCAAATTGATAGACACGTCAGTGCGTTCGGCAGAAATGATGAAATACTGCTGCAACAATTTCCACGCGCTCAAAATCACATTTGCCAACGAGACGGCTCGTCTATGTGAAGCGCTAGGTGTGGATGCTTTTGAGGTGATGGATCTGGTCTGCCAGGACACCCAGCTCAATATTTCCCGTGCCTACCTGAAGCCCGGCTTCGCCTTTGGCGGCTCGTGCTTGCCAAAGGACTTGCGGGCGACCACCTATCTGGCCAAAACCCATGACATTGAAATTCCCATGCTGGCCGGAATTCTGCCGTCCAACCGTTTGCATCTTGACCACGCGCTTGAAAAGATACTTGCAACTGGCAAGCGAAAAATCGGGTTTGTTGGCCTTTCGTTCAAAACTGGCACTGACGATTTGCGCGAGAGCCCGTTGGTCACTCTGGCCGAGCAGTTGATCGGCAAGGGAATGCAGCTGTCCATTTTTGACCCGGAAGTGCATCTTGCCCGTCTGCTGGGCGCCAACCGCAGCTTCATCGAGAAGCACTTGCCGCATATCGGAGAAATGTTGTGCCCTGATATTGCTGGCGTGATCCATGATTCAGACGTGATCGTGGTTGGCTTGTCTGGGGCTGACGTTGCCAGCCTCCTGGCCTCCTACTGCAGGAGCGATCAGGTCTTGCTTGATCTCGTGGATCTGCCTAACCGGGCTGCGATCCGGGCCGAAGTGCGCGGCTTGTGTTGGTGAACCGCCAGCGACTCGTTCTGTAATGCAGTTCGCTGGCTTGCGTGTGGGGCTTGTCGGCCCGCTGGCACCCCCGGCAGGTGGCATGGCAAACCAGACTCAGCAACTTGCAGAATTGTTGCGGGCCGGCCAGGCATCAGTGACGATGGTGCAGACAAATTCTCCTTACTCGCCTAAGTGGGCAGGTGAGATACCGGGTATTCGAGCAATTTTCAGGTTGGGGCCCTTTCTTCTTGCCCTATGGCGTGCCGCTGACAAAGTGGACGTCTTTCACCTCATGGCCAATTCGGGTTGGGCATGGCATCTGTTTGCGACGCCCGTGATTTGGGTGGCCCGGCTGAAGCGTGTGCCGGTCGTGGTGAACTACCGGGGAGGAGAGGCCGCGAACTTTCTTGCCCGTTCACATATCTTGGTTCGGCTCTCCATGCGTCAAGCGGTGAAGCTCATTGTTCCCTCAGCATTTCTGGAAGAGGTGTTTGCACACTTTGGCATGCCTGCCACCATTGTGCCGAACATCGTCGATTTGACACGATTTCATGCGCGCGAAACCCGATGCAGTGACTCGGCGCATGTGGTGGTTGCGCGCAATCTGGAGCCGCTTTACGACAACGCGACGGCACTGCGAGCCTTCAAGATCGTGCAGTCGCAATGGCCGGGGGCACTTCTGACCATTGCGGGTAGTGGGCCCGAGGAGCGGCGCCTTCGCGAACTAGCCGCCGAGTTGGGGCTGCGCGAAACGATCCGGTTTGCGGGTCGCCTGGACCGCGACGCCATGGCCGCACTCTACCGCTCGGCGGACATCGTGCTCAACCCCAGCCTGGCAGACAACATGCCCAACTCGGTCCTGGAGGCCCTGGCCAGTGGTGTCCCCGTTGTTTCAACGAACGTGGGGGGGGTGCCCTACATCTTGCAGGATAAGGTGACAGCATTGCTGGTGCCGCCAGCTGACCCAGTTGCCATGGCGGCTGCGTGCCTGCAAATTCTGAAAAGTGACGACCTCTGGCAGCGTCTCTCAGCCGCTGGATTGACCGAAGTGCAGCGCTATACTTGGCTGCGCGTCGCACCATCGTTGGCCAATGTGTACCACCAGGCCGTTGCCGCATACAGGCATTGACTCTCCGAAACACATGGGCCTCTACACCACACTCGTATCTTCTCTGCTGTTTCCCCTGCATGAGCGCATCAAAGGGCATGACAGCGTGGGCATACGCAGGCAAATGGAGCACGACCAGTGGATATCGGCTGACAAGATCAGTGCAATCCAGGCCACGCGCCTGCGCGAGTTTCTCGTTGATGTGGGTGCAAACGTTCCATATTACCGTGACATGTTTCATCAAGCCGGTTTCAATCCGGCCACGGTGACTGGAGTAGAAGATCTTCAGCGTTTGCCATTTCTCACGAAGACAGCAATCCGCGCGAACGTTGATGCCATGAAGCATCTTCAAACAACCGGACTCGCGCGGTACAACACCGGCGGCTCTTCGGGTGAGCCGTTGGTTTTTTTTATTGGCAAGAAACGTGTCAGCCATGATGTAGCCGCCAAGTGGCGTGCCACCCGTTGGTGGGGAGTGAACATTGGTGATCCGGAAATTGTTGTCTGGGGTTCCCCCATCGAACTGGGGAAACAAGACCGCGTCAAACACTGGCGAGACAAACTGTTCCGTACGCGGCTGCTGCCTGCGTTCGAAATGTCCGAGCCGAAGCTCGACCAATTTATCGCAACCATTCGCGCAATCAAGCCGCGAATGCTTTTCGGCTATCCATCAGCCTTGACCCACATCGCAAAGCACGCCCAAAAGCGCGGTGTGCAAATGACGGACCTCGGCATCAAAGTGGCGTTTGTTACGTCAGAACGGCTCTACGATGATCAGCGAAGCATCATCAGCCGCGTTTTTGGGTGCCCGGTTGCAAACGGCTATGGTGGGCGGGATGCCGGCTTTATTGCACATGAGTGCCCGTCCGGGAACATGCATCTGACATCTGACGGCCTGGCCGTCGAAATCGTGAACGCAGAAGGTCAGGTTCAACCGCCAGGTACCGCGGGCGAGATAGTTGTCACCCATCTGCATACCAACGATTTCCCCTTTATTCGATATCGCACTGGCGACATCGGTGTCATTGGGTCTGCACCCTGCCAATGCGGGCGCGGGCTGCCCTTGTTGAAGGACATCCAGGGCCGAAGCACTGATTTTGTTGTGGCTTCGGACGGAACGGTCATGCACGGCTTGTCGCTCATTTATGTTCTGCGCGACCTGGCTGGCATCAGGTCTTTCAAAGTGGTTCAGGAAAGTCGGGTTCTGACGCGTGTTTTGATTGTTGTAGACGAACAGTTTGCCCCGCAAACCATTGCGCAAATTGTCAGCGACTTCAAAAAGCGCCTGGGCGATGCCGTATCCATAGTGGTCGATCTGGTCGAAGACATTCCCTCGGAATCTTCCGGCAA
>JAYVNK010000224.1:0-4781 GCA_043758475.1 Comamonadaceae bacterium
CGCCCAGGTGGTTGGCGGCGGATTCTTAAGCATCTTGGGGCGACAGCACGATGCCGTCGGTGGAGATCGGCCCCGGCCACATGCCTTCGGCCCCCAAGCTCGGTGCCATCGGCCAAAAGCCCGCCTGGCGGATGAAGTCCAGCACGTCCACCAGCACCGTGCTCTGCACGATCTTGCCACCGACCCTCTGATGGAACTCGCCGTAGCGCAGTTAAATCACCTGGTCTGTGGCGGGGATGCCGTTCCAGTCGCGCCTGAAGCTGCCCGCCAGGTGGCCGACCATGCCCACGTAGTCGCGCTCCTGAAAGCGCCCGCCCATCACGATGCTGTCGCGCCGTTCCAGGTCAGGGAAGGATGCGATCAGTCGCCCCCAGACTGTGCGTTCAATCGCGTCCACGCCGTTCATCTCATTCATGGGGTGTGACCCGCGCCAATGGGCCTGCGGGTGGTAGATGTTTGCCAGGTTTTTGGCGAGCGCACCGGGGCTTGACTCGGCGATGGCGTTCATGGCCGAGAGCACGGCGCGTTTGTTGGCCAGATGGGTGCCGTCAGGGGTCATCGTTTGGGGTTGTGTTGGGGTTTGCAGGATGGGCCGGGAAAGACGCCTGATGGGCTCCCAGTTGCATTCTAAACATTTTGCATACGCTTGCAAACCGCGACTTCAGGCGCGACACATGCGCGGCCCTGTTCGCCGGTAGCCCTTGCGCCCTGCACACAGTGCCTGCACCGCCTCACGCGGGCTGATAATTCAGCAACCGCAAAACTGGAGCTTTCCCAATGGCAGACAACACTCATCCCCTGGACGTGGTCATCATGGCCGCTGGCAAGGGCACGCGCATGAAAAGCAAATTGCCCAAGGTGCTGCACCGCCTGGCCGGGCGGGCCTTGTTGCAGCATGTGGTGGATACCGCTGCCACCCTGCAAGCGCGCCGCGTGATTGTCATCACCGGTCACGGCGCTATGGAAGTGGAAGCGGCTCTTGCAGGTACAACGGGGGCTATCGGCACAAATGACAGAAAATTTGATATGAAATTCGTGCGCCAGGAGCCGCAACTGGGCACCGGCCACGCGGTGCAGCAGGCGGTGCCCGCCTTGTCTGGTGATGGCGCTGACGATGGCATTGTGGTGGTGCTGTCGGGCGACGTGCCGCTGACCCAGCCTGACACCCTGCGCCAGCTCATAGCTGCCAGCGGTGGCAGCAAACTGGCATTGCTCACTTTGACCATGGCCAACCCCACGGGTTATGGGCGCATTTTGCGGGCGAGCGGGCAGGGCGACACACCAGGTGACCTGCACGGCAATGTAGTCGCCATCGTCGAGCACAAAGACGCCACCGAGGCGCAGCGCCTGATCACCGAGATTTACAGCGGCATCATGGCCGTGCCTGCGCTGCACCTCAAAAAATGGCTGGCCCGGCTGGACAACAAAAACGCGCAGGGCGAGTTCTACCTCACCGACATCGTGAAGTTTGCCGTGGCCGATGGCGTGAGCGTCGTCGGCTACAAAATTGACGACGACGCGCAGGTGGCCGGCGTCAACAGCCCGGTGCAACTGGCCGAGCTTGAGCGCGTGTTTCAAAGGCGCCTGGCGACCCAATTCATGGAGCAGGGCGTGCGCATGGCCGACCCGGCGCGCTTTGACGTGCGGGGCGATTTGCAGTGCGCGCAGGACGTGTCGATTGACGTCAACTGCGTATTTGAAGGCTCCGTGTCGCTAGGCGAGGGCGTGAAAATTGGTGCCAACTGCGTGATTGCCAATGCGGTGATTGAAGCCGGGGCGGTGATCCACCCCTTCACCCATATCGACGGTGATAAGGTCGGCGTGTCGGTGGGCGCGGGTGCGCTGATTGGCCCGTTTGCCCGCCTGCGCCCTGGCGCGCGGCTGGGCGCTGAGGTCCACATTGGCAATTTTGTAGAGGTCAAAAACTCCACCCTGGCCAGGGGGGCCAAGGCCAACCATCTGGCGTATCTGGGCGATGCGGTGGTGGGCGAGCGTGTCAACTACGGCGCAGGCAGCATCACGGCCAATTACGACGGCGCTTTCAAGCACACCACGGTGATCGAGGCCGACGTGCACATCGGCAGCAACTGTGTGCTGGTGGCCCCGGTCACCATTGGCGCGGGCGGCACGGTGGGCGGTGGCTCCACCATCACCAAAGACACGGCGGCGGGCGCTTTGAGCGTGGCGCGCGGCAAGCAAGTATCGATTGCCAACTGGAAGCGGCCTGTCAAGTGAACGCTGATGGCACTCAAAATTATGGCGATGCTGAACTGCCGGGTCTGGCACCTGCCCACGCGGCGTCGATGCTACAGCCAAGACCGGAGCTTCAAGCGGCGCTGCAAGAGAACGCACAACTCAAGCGCCAGTTGGCTGCTGTGACCCAGGAGCTGGAAAGTTTCACCTACTCGGTCTCCCACGACCTGCGTGCCTCGCTGCGGCATATCAGCGCTTTTGTGGAGATCGTCAACGAAGATTTGGACGCAAGCCCGCATTCGGATATCAGCAGCCACTTGGCCACCATCACCGGCGCGGCGCGGCACATGACGCTGATGATCGACGCGCTGATGGAACTGTCAAGGCTGGGAAGGGTTGAGCTGAATCTGAGCCGAGTGGAGGTACGCCCGCTGATTGACGAGGTGTGTGCGGCGTTGCAGCATGAGGCGCAAGCCGGTTCAAGTATCGCGCCGCCCGATCCGATTCAATGGCAATTCGGGGATGATTTCCCGCCTCTGCATGCCGACCCCGCGCTGGTGCGGCAAGTCGTGCGGCACTTGATCGTCAACGCCATCAAATTCACCCGGCCTGCCGCCGGGCGACCGCTGGCAGAGATAGAGGTTGGATGGCGTTGGCCAAGTGCTGATGGGCGCAAAGAGGTGTTGCAACAAGGTCAAATGTGCGAGCTTTTCGTCAGAGACAACGGCGTCGGCTACAACCCAAAATATGGCGGCAAGCTGTTCGGCGTGTTCCAGCGCCTGCACAGTGCCGGTGAATTTGAAGGCATCGGCATGGGCCTGGCGCTAAGCAGAAAAATCGTGGAGCGCCACGGCGGCGGCATCAACGCCGTGTCACCCGTGTCCTCGCCCTTGAAAGTGCCAGCGCAGACAGCAGGTGGATGCGAACTGTGCTTCACGCTGCCGGTTGCCAGTGCTGGAAATACGCCTTTGCGATGAGTCAGGGCGCAAGCCCTGCCACCACCTTGTTCGCAACCAGCTCCTTCACCTGCAGCGCGCTGTATCCCAGCTCAGAAAGAATCGCCTCGGTATCCTGCCCTAGCCGGGGTGGTTGGGTGCGCAGTACGGGGCGTTCGCCATTGGCACGCAGCGGCGCAGCTACGCTTTTGAGCTCGCGGCCCTGCGCGTTGCGGTAATTCAGGACCATGCCGGAGGCCTGCGTGTGCGGGTGCTGCGCCAGTTCACCCAGCGTGTGCACCGGCGAGCAGGGAATGCCGCATTCGTCCAGCAACAGGGTCCATTGTTCCCGCGTCTTGGTCCGCATGATTCGGGCCACGGCACCCACTATCTCCTGGCGATGGCTGACGCGTCCTGCGCCGGTGGCAAAGCGGGCATCTGCCGCAAGTTCAGGCGCGCCCGCGACGTTGCAGAAGGCTTGCCAAAAGGCATCGTTGGCAACACCCAGGATCAGCGGCTTGTCCGCAGTCTCGAATGCCTGGTAAGGGCACAGCGACTCGTGCCCCGAGCCGGCCCGGGCCGGCTCGGTCCCGCGCTGCCAGAAGCCTTGCAAAAAATACCCCAGGAACCCGACTGCGGAATCGAACAGGGACGTCTCCAGCTTCATGCCGACACCGGTTCGGCCGCGCTGCATCAGTGCGCCCATGATCGCAATCACCGCATGCAGGCCGGTGCCCTGGTCCACGGGAGAAAACGGGCTGCGCACGGGCGGACCATCGGCCTCGCCGGTGATCGACAGCATGCCCGTGAAGGCCTGCGCGATAAGGTCGTAACCCTTGCCTTCCTTCATCGGCCCGCGTGTGCCGTAGCCCGAAATGCTGCAGTAGACCAGCCGGGGGTTGAGGGCCGTGAGGGCGTCGTAGCCAATGCCCAAGCGCTCGGCCACACCGGGCCCGAAGCTTTCCACCACGACATCCGCCTGCTGTGCCAGTTGCTTGCAGATCGCCAGTCCTTCAACGGACTTCAGATCAAGCGCCAGGCTGCGCTTGTTGCGGTTGACCGCCAAAAAGATGGTGCCGATGCCGTCCTCGAACGGGGGCCACAGGCGGGTGTCGTCGCCACCCTTGCAGGGTTCGACCTTGACCACCCCGGCACCCAGATCGCCGAGGTACTGGGTGCACAGCGGCCCGGCCAGAATCTTGGAAAAATCCAGCACGCGGACGCCGTCCAGTGGGTTGAACTGTGTGAACTGGGTAAATTTGGATTGGGCGCGATTCGTCTCCATGATTTTTCCTTGTTCTATGGGTACATTCAATGTCTGATACTCTATGGTCCAACAATTGACTGTATCGAATATTAGCACTACATTAGCGGCATGCCAGCCACCATTTCAAGCCACCCGGTGAACCAAGCGCCCGCCATGCTGCGGCGGCTGGAGTTGATCAACGTTCCAAAGTCCTGCGATGTGCTGGCCGAGCGGCTGCAGCAGCAGATTCTGGGCGGCTTTTATCCAGCCGGTTCGTTGCTGCCGACCGAGCGTGAATTGGTTGCGGGCACGGGTTTAAGTCGGGGCTCGGTGCGTGAGGCTTTGCGCATCCTGGAGGCGCAAGGCCTGGTGCGCACGCGCGCCGGTCGCTACGGCGGCTCCGCAGT
>JAYVNK010000225.1:0-4776 GCA_043758475.1 Comamonadaceae bacterium
AACACCGAAGAGCTGCTTCCGGTGATCAGTTTCAACGCCAAGGCCAGTACCGACGAAGCCAAGAAGCACGAAGACTTCGTCACCCGCATGGTGGACAAAGGCTACACCGCCAAGCAGGTGCGCCTGCTGAGTGAATGGTATTTGCGGGTGAGAAAGAGCTCGTGATGGTGTGATAACCCCAGGAATCGCCCTACCCTGCACCTATGACCCTGCACATCATTGACCGCCGCCTGGCAGGCAAGAACAAGTCCATCGGCAACCGGGAGCGGTTTTTGCGCCGCTACAAAGCGCAGATTCGCGATGCCGTGCGTGGTGCCGTATCGGGGCGGGGCATCCGCGACGTCGAGCAGGCGCAGGACATCACCATCCCCAAAAAAGACATCAGCGAGCCAACGTTCCACCACGGCCCGGGCGGCGTGCGCGACACCGTGCACCCCGGCAACACCGACTACCTGCGCGGCGACCGCATTGCACGCCCCAAAGGTGGCGGCGCGGGCAGCGGCCAGGGGCAGGCCGGCGACTCGGGCGAGGGTGAAGACGATTTCACTTTCACCCTGAGCAAGGAAGAGTTTATGCAGGTCTTTTTTGAAGACCTGGCCCTGCCCCATCTGATGCGCACCCAGATTGGTGACACGCCTGAATGGAAGACGCACCGGGCCGGCTACACGCGCGATGGCACGCCCAACAACCTGCACGTGGTGCGTTCGATGCGCGGGGCCCTGGGCCGCCGCTTGGCGCTGGGCGCGGGGTCCCGCCGCGAGCTTAGGGAGATGAAGCTGCATCTGCTCGAGCTGGAGTGCGCGCCCGAGGGCCATGAGCCTGAAATCCGCGCTCTGCGCCTGGACATTGCCGCGCTGGAACTGCGCCTGAAAGGCATTCCGTTTCTGGATCCGCTGGACCTGCGTTTTCGCGGGCTCGTCAAAACGCCCGTACCCACCAGCAAGGCGGTGATGTTCTGCCTGATGGATGTGTCGGGCTCGATGGACGAAGCGCGCAAGGATTTGTCCAAGCGATTTTTCATCCTGCTCTACCTTTTTTTGACGCGGCATTACGAAAAAATAGACATCGTCTTCATCCGCCACCACACGCAGGCCCAGGAGGTGACGGAGGACGAGTTCTTTCACGCCACCGAAAGCGGCGGCACAGTGGTCAGCAGTGCGCTGGAGTTGATGCACAAGATCCAGCAGCAGCGCTACTCGCCGCTTGAATGGAACATCTACGGCGCGCAAGCCAGTGATGGCGATAACTACAGCAATGACAGTGGCCGCTGCCGCGAACTGTTGGCCAGCAAATTGCTGTTAGTCTGCCGCTACTTCGCTTATGTGCAGGTGGCCGATGCCGAGCAAAACCTCTGGGAGGAATACACGTTGCTTGCTGAAGGCCATGCCAACTTTGCAATGCGCAAGGCCACAGAGCAATCGCAGATCTACCCCGTCTTCCGTGACCTGTTCAAAAAAGAAGGGGAGACTGCGTGAACACCGCACCGAACAGCAGCGCCCTGCCCCCGATTCTTGACCCCGGACAGTCCGGGCGCCGATCTGCTGAGCATCGGCATATGGACGACCCGTCTCGAATTCCAGGCAATGGGGACCGCCGCATGCGCACCGCTTTGAGAGCGCCACTGCCCGCCAAAGCGCGGGCTGAAGCGCCCCTGCCCAGCCAGAGCGACTGGACCTTTGAGCTGATTGATCGCTATCACGACGTGATCCGCGAAACCGCTGAGCGCTTTGGGCTTGACACCTATCCCAACCAGCTGGAGATCATCACCGGCGAGCAGATGATGGACGCCTATGCCAGCGTGGGCATGCCCATCAACTACCGGCACTGGAGCTACGGCAAGGAATTCATCGCCACTGAAAAGCGCTACCGGCGCGGGCACATGGGCCTGGCGTATGAGATTGTCATCAACGCCAACCCGTGCATCAGCTACTTGATGGAAGAGAACACCACGGCCATGCAGGCGCTGGTGATCGCCCATGCCGCGTATGGGCACAACAGCTTTTTCAAGGGCAACTACCTGTTTCGCATGTGGACCGACGCCTCCAGCATCATCGACTACCTCGTGTACGCGCGCCGCTACATCAGCGAGTGTGAGGAACGCCACGGTGCCGAGGCGGTCGAGACATTTCTGGATTCATGCCACGCACTGGCCAACCACGGCGTGGACCGCTACCGCCGCCCTAGCAAGAAAAGCCTGGCGCAGGAGTTGACCGAACGCAAGGCCCGCGAAGCCTACGCCCAGCAGCAGGTCAACGACCTGTGGCGCACCGTGCCCAAAAAAGAAGACAAGACCGAAGACACGCCCGAGACCCAGCGCTTTCCGCAGGAGCCGCAGGAAAACCTGCTCTACTTCATCGAAAAAAATGCGCCACTGCTTGAACCGTGGCAGCGCGAAGTGGTGCGCATCGTGCGCAAGATTGCACAATACTTTTATCCGCAGCGCCAGACGCAGGTGATGAACGAAGGCTGGGCCACTTTCTGGCACCACAAGCTGCTCAACACCCTGTACGACGATGGCCATTTAAGCGACGGCACGATGCTGGAGTGGCTGAGCTCGCACACCAACGTGATCTTCCAGCCGCCTGTGGGCCACCGCGCCTACAGCGGCATCAACCCCTATGCACTCGGGTTTGCCATGTACACCGACATCAAGCGCATCTGTGATGACCCCACCGCAGAAGACCGCGCCTGGTTCCCGGACATTGCGGACACGCCGTGGCTGGCCACTCTGGACCATGCGATGCGCAACTACAAGGATGAGAGCTTCATCGGCCAGTTCCTGAGTCCCAAAATCATGCGGGACTTTCACCTGTTTGCCATCCATGACAATGAAAAGCAGAGCGAGCTGGAAGTCGCCGCCATCCACGACGAAGCAGGCTACCGCGACTTGCGCAGCGCCATCTCGCAGCAATACGACCTGGGCACCCGCGAGCCCAACATCCAGGTCTGGAACGTCAACCGCCGGGGCGACCGCACCTTGACCCTGCGCCACACCCAGTACCTGGACAGGCCTCTGGGCGACAGCACGCTGGAGGTGCTCAAGCACGCTGCGCGGCTGTGGGGTTTTGGCGTCACACTGGAGAGCGTCAACGGCGCTGGAGACATTACCAAGCAGTGGACGGTGGCCAGCCCGGTCTGACTGGTCAGGTGACGTCAGACGGCTGGGCGACCGGCTTGCGCCCATGCACCATCGCTGCCACCAGATTCTCGCGATGCCGCAATGAGGTAAAAATCGCCCCTGCAACATGCATCAGCAGCAGCGGGATCAGGGCATAGCCGAGCAAGCCGTGAAGCTCCTCAAGCCATTGCATGCCCCAGAAACGGTCTGTCGTGTACAGCCACCCCGTCAAACCCGTGGCGATGGCGTCTGCCAGCAAGGCCAGGACCATCCAGCCGCCCAGTGGGTTGTGGCCCAGGTAGCGGGGCTCAGTATGGCTCGCGAGTGAACGGGCATAGGCCCACGTGGCTGCCGCGCCCTGGACAAAGCCGGAAAAACGCCAGCGCCCTTTACCCACAAAACCCAACACCAACCGCAAAGCAGCGGCAGCGAGTGCCGCGTAGCCCGTCCATTCATGCAGCCACCCGCCTCCTTCGTGCGTTGCAAAGCTGGTGATCATCGACAACGCCAGCACCCAATGCACCACGCGTACCCCCACACTCCAGATGGGTTGCGTGGCGCGCTTCAGCGTTGAGTCTGGATCCGCCATGGCTTGGGCTGCCGGGTTTTGCTTGGCGCTTTGTTATCGGACCTTGTTATCGGGCTTTGATTGGCACCGGTGCCAAGGTCACTGGATGAAAGTAGTATTCGCCGCGCTCGCCTTTCTCGTTGAGCGCATAGACCTCATAACACCCGCCGTCTTCCTTGACACGGCGCACGGTGTAGCCCTTTTCCTTAAGCATCTGCTCCAGTTTTTCGACCGGCTGCCAACTTGATTTGGGACCAGAATCGCAGGTTGCCAGCCCGGTCGCGTGCGTGCTGGCAGCGGACAGCCACAGGACGCCTGCAGCGCAAAGGAAGGACAGTTTTTTCAAGGTAATTTCTCCAAATTTGGCTTCAAAAGTCCCGCCATCATAGTGGCTGTTTGTAAAGTAATGATGGATCATGCATGCTGGCCCGGGAGGGAAACAGAGACGTCAACCGAGTGAATCAGGTAGTCAGCGGGTTCCCGCTCAGCATCACCATTTTGCCCGCGCCGCTGATCGACCTTGACCCTTTTGGCATCTGCTGCTTCCGAAGATGCTGGAAGCGAGATTTTTATTGACTTCGCCTGGTGGGTGAAAGAATGTGCAGCCCCCAGCAAGCTTGGGGCGACGCGAAGGTTCGGGGTGTTGAATCGGTCCCAAGACTTCAGTGTCAGCGAGACCGTGGCGTTTCTATCAATTGAGTGTTTTTCAGGCGTATGGGACATTTTTCGATTCTATTGATAATTACCAGAATCACCCCGCCGTTCTGCCTCATCGTCCGGCCAGAGCCTGCCTGAAATCCCAACTGCCTTGGAGCGTCCAGAACCGCGCTGACGATTTGGACCAGCCCATGCGGCCGGAGTGCGGAGTTGCACGCCCACTTGCTCGCAGATCAAGTCGGCGTGGCATTCAGCACACCGGCATCAAGGAGGAGCCCGAGGGGCGGGGGGCGGGGGACAGCCGCAGAGCTGAGTGTCGCGTCGGCCTGATCCCGCCCACGCCTCTGCCTGCGTTCTCAAATGCAACGCCGCATCAGCCCCCAGTGAAAATCCGATGGGTACACCCTGCTCAAAATATCAAAGCAGAAAAACC
>JAYVNK010000226.1:0-4775 GCA_043758475.1 Comamonadaceae bacterium
AGTCGCCGAGCACAAGTCACATTTTTTCACCGAAAAAGACGCTGCGGGCGCCGCCATCGACTACTTCCCTGCAGTGCAGGGCCAACTTCAGATCGTGCCCGAAGGTGCTGCGCGCGTTGCGCTCGCCGCCGACTACGCGAGCATGCTGGTAGACGGGGTCATGGTTGGCAACACCTTGCCGTTTGATCAATTGATGCAGGCTTGCGCCGACATTGCAGCGCGGGCCAACGCCGTGCTGCCCTGACGCGCGCGATCACCACCACTGCTCAGCCATAACGCGCTTCGCTGTCGGCAAAATTGAGTTCTACAAGGGCACCATCCGGGTCGGTCATGAAAAGTTGCCATTCACCCGTTGCTGGCTGATGCCGCAGGTCGAAGGGCTGTCCGGCGGCGCAAAGGCGCTGCTCGAAGCTGGCAAGGCCGCTGGCCTGCAGGGCAAAGTGGTCGATGGCACCCCTCCTCGCAGCGGTATCAGTTCCTGCAAGCTTGGGCAGCATATGCAGCACCGCGCTTTCTCCCAGATAGAACCAGCGGCCTGGCACCGAAAAGGCGGGGCGCGGACCCTCTCGCAACCCTAGCAGGCCACAGTAGAAACGCTCACTGCGATCAAAGTCCGAAGACCGCACCGTCACGTGACTCAGTGATTTCAGCATGGTGAGGGCTGGGCGATCAGGGCCGCTGCGCTACAGGTGCCGCCGTCTTGGGTGCCCATTTCCTGGTTTCATCCTGAATCAAACGCGCGAACGCTACCGCCGTGGGTACGGCAGGATTGGTGCCCATGGTTATCAGCCTTTCTTTCATGACGGGACTGGCCAGCGCTTTTTGCGTCTCCATCTCCAGGCGCTGCAACACAGCAGGCGGTGTACCGGCGGGTGCCAGCAGGCCAAACCAGGCCACCGCTTCGAAGCCTGCCAAGCCACTTTCGCTTAGGGTTGGCAGTTCTGGTGCGGCTGCAGATCGGGACAGTGAAGTTACGGCGAGTGCCCTGACCTTGCCTTCGCGGACCAGTGGCAGGGCAACGATGATGTTGGTAAAAAGGGCCTGCACCCGCCCAGCCACCAAGTCCGGTATGGGGCTGGTGCTGGAAGGCACGTGCACCATGTCCAGCCCGGCCATGCTGTTCAACAACTCGCCTCCTCGGTGCGCTGACAGGCCGATGCCGCCCGACCCAAAGCTGAACTTGCCCGGCTGGCTTCGCACCAGCGCCACCAGTTCTTGCACCGAGCGCGCAGGCAGGTCGTTGGGCACGACCAGCACGTTGGGTGTGACGGCAAGCTGGGCAATAGGTACCAGGTCGCGCAGCGTCTGATACGGCGGATTGACACCATAGCTGCCAGACAGTACCAAAGCGGCATCGCCTGCCAACACCAGCGTGTAACCATCCGGTGCGGCCTTGGCGACCCGATCAACGCCGATGGTGCCCCCGGCACCGGGCACGTTTTCCACCGTAACCGTCGCCGACATCGACTGGGCCAGGCTGGGGGCCAGTAACCGTGCCAGAGCATCGGGTGCAGAGCCAGCAGCGAACGGAACCACCAAGCGGATCGGTTTTGACGGGTACAAGGGTTGTGCGAATGATGGCGCAGCAACAGCCGCCGCCAGTAGGGCGAGAAGTAGATGAAGAAAACGCTGCATGGTAAGCTCCTTTCAAGTGCTGGCAGTATCACTCTGCTGCCATCAATCAAGGCTGAGTTTTGGCTCAAGATCTTCTCAGGATTCTCTCAATGTGTCTGCAATCGTCCCAAACGAATTGAGCGTTCTGTATCCGTATTCCCGCCATGCTGTCACCCATTCTGAAGCAACCGCTGGAACAATTTACCCTGGGCACGTGGCAGGTGAACGCGTCGCTGGACGAGGTGACGGGCAACGGCGAGTTGCACAAGCTGGAACCGCGTGCGATGCGGCTGCTGGCGGTGCTGGCGCACGCCGGTGGTGAGGTAGTTTCCGGCGACGCTTTGCTTGCAGCAGTGTGGCCGGGCCTGATCGTCACGCCCAGCTCGCTTTATGACGCCATCGCCCAGTTGCGCAAAGTGCTCGGGCCGAATCACATCGGCACTGTGGCACGCAAGGGCTACCGGCTGGTGATGCCCGTGGGTGCTCTGACTGCCGTGAAGTCGCCTCCCGCAGCTGCCGAAATTGAACCGGCCCCGGCTGATGCGATAGAACCCCGCTTGGGGCTGCACTCGGTAGCCGTGTTGCCATTCGGCGCGCATGGGATGCCCGACTCCCTGTCGTTCTTGAGCGAGAGCCTGACTGGCGCACTGATTTCCGAGTTGTCACGCCAGCCGGGGCTGACGGTGGTGGCGCTCGGAACGATGCTGACTTTCAGGCAGCGGCACACAGCGCCGCAACAACTGACCCACGAACTGGGAGCCCGCTTCGTGGTGGACGGGCAGTTGGAGTTGCACGCCGATACCCTGCACGTCAGCGTGCAGGTGGCCGATGGCTGGCGCGGCACGCAGACTTGGGCCGATGCGCTGGAACTGCCCGCAAACGCCTGGCATGAGACCGCCAGCGTCGTGGTGGGCCGCCTGGCGCGGGCACTGCGCTTTGAGCTTAACGACTTGGCCAGCCAGGTGACGGTGCCAGCCAGGAATGTCGATGTTCAGGCACGAGCCCTCGCTGCGCAGGCTTGGGTGCAGCTGTTTGCCCGCGCACAGACCCCCGAGACCAACCAGCGCGCCACCGCACTGGCCAGCCAAGCCGTTGCAATGGCACCCGAGCTAGCCCAGGCGTGGATGTGCCTTGCCTACTGCGATTGGCGTGCCGCGCAGTATCGCTGGAGCGACGAGCTGCGAGAAAGCCAGCTGGCACGCGCGCTGGCCGAAGCCGAACGGGCCGTGGCGCTGGACCCGCGCGATCCTGATGCCCTCTATGTGCTGTCGCTGCCGTGCCAATTTCTCGGGCAGCGATTGCGCGCCGAATAGGCGCTGCGCCATTGCCTGCGGCTGGCAACCTCTTACGCGCCGGCGCATGGACTGTTGGCTCTTCATTGCGTGCGGCGGGGTGATATCGAAGCGGCAAGGGCCTACTGTCTTCGTGCCTTTGCCTTGAGCCCGCTTGAACCCCTGCGCGTCATCTGGCATGCCGTCAGGGCGGAGGCATCTTTGGTGCAGGGCGACGTGCAAGGTGCCTTTGATGAAGCGCAGCGCGGCATGGCCGTGAACCCGGCGCATGCGCAGGTGTATCTTTTTGGCACGGCAGCGGCCTGGCAACTGGGCGCGGCTGAGCAGGCGCACGCCTGGGTGGTCAAGCTGCGCGAGCATAAGGCTTTCAGCAGTCTGGCGGCTGTTCGGGTGACCTTAATGCCCACCTACGACCCGGCGGCGCTCGGGCAATGTGAGCAACTGATCGCCATGCTGCGAGAGGCGGGATTGCCGGAAGGCTGAGTCCGGAAGTTTCCCACCTCACCAGAGGTACCGGGAACTTCTTACTGCGCCAGAAAATTGATCGATTTTGCAATCGCCGCGCCAGTAGCGGCTTCTTTTTTGTAGAAGCTGTCTAGCTGTGCGAGGCTCATTGGCTCGGCGATGACGGTGCCTGCGCCTTCAATGGTCTTGCGGGTCTCGGGGTTGGCCAAGCCGGTGTAGGCAGCTTTGTGAATCGCCGCCACCTGGGCCTCGGGCATTTTTGGGCTGACCTGGATACCAATCCAGATGCTGAACGGGTAGGCGAACGCACCGGGCGTCCGTGGCTGCTCTGCGCTACGAGCTCGCGCAGATGTTTTTGCGGCGCTCTGCCTCGGTCACGCGAAAGTGTTGGTTGGCGCACCCGACTTTTGTAGCATGCGCGAATCCTGCGCTGCGATCCTCCACAGCCACCCGGCACGCCTGTGGGCTGGGCTGGGTTGGGTGCTGTGCACGGAGCGCAATGAGTTGGTCACAGAAAATTGCGTCATTGAGTCGCGAAATTTCTCGCTGATCGAGGTTTGCGAACCAGGCGAACCTCCAGCCGACACTCCAGGGCTTCAGCGTACTTGGTCAACGTTGCAAGCGATGGCGAATGCTTTCCCTTGCCAGACTCCATCCGCGCGACGGCCGATTGGGTCGTGCCAATTTTTTCGGCTACCTGCGCCTGCGTCAGCCCCTGCGCGGCCCGCGCCTTGAGAAATTCATCCAGCAGCGCGTACTCGCCCGCCGTTTTTTCGAATTCGACTTTGACGTCCGCGCGCCCCATGGCGACGGCGCGCAACTGTTTATGAGTCAGCATCTTTCCACTCCTTCATGCGCCTGAGCGCGATAGTCAATTCTTTAGGCGGCGTCTTGTCGGTCTTCTTCACAAACTGATGCAGCATGACAATGCGGCGATTGACCAGCGTGCAGTAGAAGACCCGTCCAATACCTTCCCGAGACTTCAGCCGCAACTCAAACAAACCAGAGCCCATCGCTCGCGTATGCGGCATTCCCAAGTCCGGGCCAAACAACTGCATTCGGTCAGTGCAATGAAAATACCTGGCCAATATTCCTGCGGGTAGCGCCAGGACGGCGGCTTGTAGCCTGTCATCGTGGTATCTGATCTCCCAAGTCGTCGTTGTAAATATAGCATATTTGTGATACTGACACATTCCGACGGGTACCACTCAGGCTTGGCACGGCGCGCAGCGAGTCCGCTTCCAGAACAGAATTACAGAGTCAAAGAGTGCGTGCGCAACCAGTCTCGCAGTGCGTCGTTCATGCGCGTTTGCCAGCCCGCGCCCGTCGCGCGAAAAGCCGCGAGCACGTCGGGGCTGTACCGTACAGCGACCTGCTCTTTGAGTGGCTGGACATTAGGCCCGC
>JAYVNK010000227.1:0-14238 GCA_043758475.1 Comamonadaceae bacterium
CCAGCCTGGCGTGGTCGATGTGAATGTGGTGTTCGGCGCATTGGTGGGCGCCATCAGCTGGAATTTCATCACCTGGTACTACGGCATTCCCAGCAGCTCGTCCCACGCGCTGATTGGCGGCATTGTGGGGGCGGTGGTGGCCAAGGCGGGCACGGGCTCGCTCATCACCTCGGGAATCATGAAGACGATTGTTTTCATCTTTGTCTCGCCGATGCTGGGCTTCCTGCTGGGCTCGCTGATGATGTTGCTGGTGGCCTGGGGCTTCAGGCGTGCCACACCGTCCAGGGTAGACCGCTGGTTTCGCCGCCTTCAACTGGTGTCTGCCGGTGCCTACAGCCTGGGCCACGGCGGCAATGACGCGCAAAAAACCATCGGCCTGATCTGGCTTATGCTGATCGCCACTGGCTACGCTGCGGCTGACAGCAAGCTGCCGCCGTCGTGGGCCATCATCAGCTGCTACCTGGCGATTTCAGCGGGCACCATGTTTGGTGGCTGGCGCATCGTGAAAACCATGGGCCAGCGCATCACCAAGCTAAAGCCCGTGGGCGGTTTTTGCGCTGAAACCGGCGGGGCCATTACCCTGTTTTTGGCCACCGCGCTGGGCATTCCGGTATCTACCACGCACACCATCACCGGTGCCATTGTGGGCGTGGGCGCCGCCAAGCGGGCCAGTGCTGTGCGCTGGGGCGTGGCGGGCAACATCGTTTGGGCCTGGATTTTCACCATTCCAGCCAGTGCGTTTGTCGCCGCCGTGGCGTACTGGTTGAGCCTGCAAATTTTCTGACGCTATATTATACGTAGCTTACTGTGCACTCTGGACGAGGGCTAGAGGCATAAATGACGGATACTTGTAGCCAGTCAGGGCGTTTTGGCTCATGCGCCGCCATTTTTCGGCTGTTTTCCACTGTTGCCGTTATTTCCCGCAAATTCACTGTGAAATCTTGCGCGCCTCTTCAATCTGGTGTTCAAAGTAGCCCTGAAAGCTGTAAACAATGCTGAACATCAACGCCGTGCTGCCCACGGCCATGGCCATGACCATGGCACCCACTGTGAACCAGTTCGTGTTGCCAGCCGAGGCATCGCTCCTGGCCTGGTGATTGAATTTAAGGTTCCATTTTTCCGGCGTCATGAGGCCGTAAACAATGGCGGTCAATGCGCAGCCAGCGATGGTGAAACCCAGCAGGGGCAGCAGTACCCAGCTCCATGCGTCATCCACACCAAACTGCTGGATGCGCGAAACGCCGTAAAGCCCAAGGGCAGTGGGGATGGGCATGGCCCAGCCGAGCAGATCGCCGAGGCCTTTCAGGTAAAACCGGTGCAGGCCCAGTGGCCCCCCGACAAAGCTCAGCCACGTGGCGACGGTTTTGTTTTTCATGGTGGCCGTATTGTGGGCTACCGTGGCACCGGCGGCGAACTTGAAGGGAAAGGGGGCGCAACGTGGGGTGATGAGGTGTTGCCAAACCCCAGCGCTTTTTCCATCAGCACCACGTCCAGCCATTGGTCAAACTTCCAGCCACAGGATTTGAGAACGCCTGCCTCTGTGAAGCCCACCGAGCGGTGCAGGCCGATGGAGCCCGCGTTGCCAGAGTCGCCAATCACGGCAATCAGCTTGCGGATTCCCATTTTCTCGGCCTGCGCAGCCAGCTCCGCCAGCAACGCCCGCCCCAGTCCCTTGCCTTGCAGGCCGCAGGCGATGTAGACCGAGTCTTCCGCGGAAAACCGGTAAGCCGGGCGAAGCTTGAACCAGGTGCAGCAGGCGTAGCCGAGAATCTGCTTTTTTCCTCCGCTGCCGCTGTCAACGTGACCCTCCGCCACGATGTAAGGCAGTCCCTTGGCCAGCACGTCGGCACGGCGCGCGGCCATCTCGGCAAGCGTTGGGGCCTCGGTCTCAAAAGACCCTGTGCCATTGAGCACATGGTGTGCGTAAATCGCCATGATTTGGGGCAAGTCGTCGGCGTGGCTGGCTCGGATGACGGTCATTTCAATTGAAAACGCTATAATGGAAAGCTTTTCAAGGTGCCGCTGGCCGGGTGGTCATGTTGCGTGTCTCAAGCCTTGAATCGGATATTGAATTCTACGGTGGCGCCAATGTATCTACTCGGGTTGCACCGCCTTGGATTTCAGCCGAATTTTTAGAATCAGCCGATTTAGGTTAGGAATCATCATGGTAGTCATTCGTCTCGCCCGTGGCGGCGCAAAAGCTCGTCCGTTTTTCAATATTGTGGTCGCCGACAAGCGCACCCGCCGCGATGGCCGTTTTATCGAGCGCATCGGTTTTTACAACCCGATTGCCACCGCCACCGAAGAAAGCATCCGCATTGCTCAGGACCGCCTGACGTACTGGCGTGGTGTGGGCGCACAAGCATCCCCCACAGTCGAACGATTGGTGGCTCAAGCCGCTTTAAAAGCTGTAGCAGCGGTTTAAAAAACCCCCACGCTTGCCACTTCGTGTGCTGCGCTGCCCCCCGAGGGGCTGCCTTGCCAGGGGCGGCCCGTCGCGGCGGCGGGTCTCGCAAAATTGATTGCAATGCTGAACTACCTCGAAGCCGCTGAATTGCCAGCGGACGCCGTTGAAGTGGGACGCATCGCCGATGCCTGGGGCATCAAGGGCTGGTTCAAGGTCCTGTCCCACAGCGCCGATCCGCAGGCGCTTTTCTCTTGCAAACGCTGGTTTATCTTGCCGTCCGAAAAAGGTGCCAAAACCTTCTCAGGCGTGCGCAAGCTTGCCATCAAGGAAGCCAAAACCCATTCAGACTCGGTAATCGCCACCGCGCAGGACATTGACGACCGCACCGCCGCTGAAGCATTGCGCGGCGCGCGCATTTTTGTCTCCCGTGCCAGCTTTCCCACCGTCGACAAAGACGAATATTACTGGGTTGACTTGATCGGCCTGGACGTGGTGAACCGCGAAGGCGTTGCCCTTGGGCAGGTCAAGGAATTGCTTTCCACCGGCGCGCAGACCGTGCTGGTCATGGAATTTGCGCAAGAGGGCAAAATGCAGGAACGCATGATTCCATTCGTCGCGGTTTATGTGGATGACGTGGACGTGGCAAACCGCGTGATAAAGGTTGACTGGCAGCCCGATTATTAGTGGTCCCACGCTTGCCGCTTCGCGTGCTGCTCTGCCCCCCAGGGGGCGTATTTGCCTTGGTGCGGCCCGGCGGCAAATGAGCCCTATGGTCCTGCCCGTATGGCAAACTGCGGCCATGCGCTTTGACGTCATCTCCCTTTTTCCGGAATTATTCGCCCCGCTGCTGTCCAGTGGTATCACTCGCCGCGCGTTTGAGTCGGGCCAGGTCGATGTCAAGCTGGCCAACCCCCGTGATTTCGCGCAGGGCAACTACCGCAGGGTCGATGACCGCGCCTACGGTGGTGGCCCCGGTATGGTCATGATGGCCGAGCCGCTGGCACAGTGCCTGGCAGGCGTCAAGGCGGCCCGCGCAGACGCCGCGCCCGTGGTGCTTTTTTCGCCCATCGGCAAGCCGCTGAACCACGCTGCGGTGGAGCGCTGGGCGGCCAGCCAAGGCGCTATCTTGGTGTGTGGCCGCTATGAGGGCATTGACCAGCGCTTTATCGACGCGCATGTGGACGAGCAGATCAGCCTGGGCGACTTCATCCTGTCGGGCGGCGAAATTGCCGCGATGGCTCTGCTGGACGCCGTGGCGCGCCTGCAACCTGGCGTGCTGGGAGACGAAGCCAGCCACCAGCAGGACAGCTTCAATCCAGGCCTGGACGGCCTGCTGGACTGCCCGCATTACACCCGGCCCGAAAACTGGGCTGGCAAACTGGTGCCAGATGTGCTGCTGAGCGGCCACCACAGCCAGATTGAGCGCTGGCGGCGCGACCAGCGCCTGACACTGACCGCGCGGCATCGGCCCGACCTGATCGCGCAAGCGCGCAAAGCAGGGCGCTTGAACGCTCAAGACGAGGCCGCGCTGCCAGTCATTACTGACTTATTGCTATAATAGAAAGTTAATCGATCCTCTGTCCGGCCGCTTCAAGGCACCGCCTTTTGAAGCCCTTAGTGCCATCCCGGCACTGGTGCGCACATGATCACACTGGAAAATCATGAATCTGATCCAAATCCTCGAGCAGGAAGAAATTGCCCGGCTCGGCAAAACAATCCCCGAATTTTCACCCGGCGACACGGTCGTGGTGAGCGTCAATGTGGTCGAGGGCACGCGCAAGCGGGTTCAGGCGTATGAAGGCGTGGTCATCGCCAAACGCAATCGCGGCCTCAACAGCGGCTTTATCGTTCGCAAAATCTCCAGCGGCGAAGGCGTTGAGCGCACCTTCCAGACCTATAGCCCGCTGATTGCCGGCATTGAAGTCAAGCGCCGTGGCGACGTGCGCCGTGCCAAGCTGTACTACCTGCGTGACCGCAGCGGCAAGTCGGCGCGCATTAAAGAAAAACTGCCAGCCAAAAAGACGGCCGTGGCTGCGTAAATCGATCTGCCTCTATAGCGATCTGCCTTTATAGCGATCTGTCTGTAACGCAATCCGACTTTACATAGGCCGCCGCAGCGTCTGCTTGCGGCGGCTTTTTTGTTTTGGGTTGTCACAAACTGATGTCTTGAAATCTCCGAGTCTTCATTCCCCCGAATCTCATGTCCGACGCGCCCGATGTCTCCGCTACGCCAGTCAAGCAGGTGACGCCGCTGTCCAGGCTGCCAAACTTTGATGCGCGCAAAATTGCGGTGCTGGGCGTCGATTCGCATCTGCCCGCTGTCATGCCCGAGCGCCTGCAGCCGGATGCATTGCGCCAGCGTTTCGCGACGCTGCCACCGTGGCAACCCGAGATTTATGCCGAGCACCGGTTTACTGACCGTGCACCCATGCACGCCGCCGTGCTGGTGGCTGTCGTCATGCGCGAGCAGCCCATGGTGCTGCTGACCGAGCGCACGGCGCACCTGTCCACCCATTCCGGGCAAATAGCCTTCCCTGGCGGCAAGGCTGACGCGCATGATGCCGATGCTGCCGCCACCGCCTTGCGCGAGGCGCAGGAAGAGGTCGGGCTGGAGCCGCATTACGTGCAGGTGCTGGGTAATTTGCCCACTTACACCACCGGCACGGCATTCATCATCACGCCCGTGGTGGCCCTGGTGCAGCCGGATTATGTGATGACGCCAAACGCCCATGAAGTGGCGGACGTGTTTGAAGTCCCGCTGCAATTTTTGATGAACCCCGCCAACCACCAACGCCACGCGCTGGAGTGGGAAGGACTGCGGCGGGAATGGTTTTCCATGCCCTACAGCGACACCAGTTTCGACCATTCCCTCAGCATGGCCCACGGCACAAACGTCGCGCAGGGCGCACAGCGCGCAGACTCAAGGCAGCGCTTCATCTGGGGCGCAACAGCAGGCATGCTGCGCAACTTCTACCGCTTCCTGTCGGCCTGACACACCGTAAACAAATCGCCTGCGCGGCTGCCTGCATACAAGGCACGGCAGCCGCCCGCTATCATTGCAGAATGAGCTTCTCTGCCATCCTTCTTGCGTTGCTGCTGGAGCAGGTGCGCCCGCTCACGCGTGGCAACCCGGTGCATGCTGGCATGCGCGCCTGGGTGCGCTGGAGCAGCAGAAATTTCGATGCAGGGCGGCCCCATCATGGCTGGCTGGCTTGGAGCTTTGCCGTCGGCGTGCCGACGCTGCTGGCGACCGGTTTGCACTGGCTGCTGGCAGCCACCCTTGGATGGCCCGCAGCCGTGCTGTGGAGCGTCGCTGTGCTGTATGCCACGCTGGGTTTCAGGCAGTTCAGCCACCATTTCACCGACATCCGCGACGCCCTGGAGGCCGGGGACGAGGCGCAGGCGCGCCAGTTGCTGGCCCAGTGGCAGCAGATCGACGCCAGCGATCTGCCCCGCAGCGAGATCATCCGCCACGTGATTGAGCATTCGGTGCTGGCGGCGCACCGCCATGTGTTTGGAGTGCTCGGCTGGTTCGCGGTGCTGGCGGCCTTTGGCCTGGGGCCTGCCGGTGCCGTGCTGTACCGCTTGAGCGAATTTGTGGCCCGCTACTGGCAGCACCAGAGCAAGGCGCACCACCAGCCGGTCAGCGCCGCGTTGCAGGGTGTTGCTGCGGGCGCGTGGAGTGTCATTGACTGGCTGCCCGCACGCGTCTCGGCGCTGGGCTTTGCCGTGGTCGGCAGTTTTGAAGAGGCCATCGATGCGTGGCGCACCTATTCCCAGCGCGCAGGCCGCACCAACGATGGCGTGATCCTGGCGGCCACTTCTGGCGCGGTGAACATACGGCTGGGCGGTGCGCCGTTACGGTCAACCCTGCGGCCTACCGATGACCCGCTGGCTGGCGGCACTCCACTGCCTGGCCAGGAGCCAGAGCTGGCGCACCTGCGCAGCATCGTGGGCCTGGTCTGGCGCTCCGTCGTCATGTGGATGCTGCTGCTGGCGCTGCTGACGCTGGCGCGCTTGCTTGGGTGAAGCGTCAAATCGCCAGGAGGCTCGCGCACCTATCGTTTGTCAGACGCGACTGAAGCCAACATGTCCCTGCTCAAACAGGGCAAGGTCAAGGGCGTGCGCTTTGACATGCTGGAGAAAATCTGCGTCTACCTGAATTGCCAGCCCGGCGAACTGCTGGTGCATGAATCTGACAAAGATTATAGGTAAAAAGTGCCTATAGCCCCTGTCCAGTATGCATAAGTAGCTTCTATTAATATAGCATTTGATTTCAGTCAATAATTTGTCATTGAACCAACTTGCTGTCCATAGAGCGCATGGCGCCGACGGCACCCAGACGCTCGCCGAGATTGCCGCCCGCGCCGTGCTTGTCGTTCACAGTGGATGGTCAGGGTCCCCTTGGAGGCTCTTCAGAAAACGGCGCAGTTGCGCCGCAATCTCAAAAAACCAGGCTTACCATGAAGAACGCCAGCCTGTTTTTGGTGAGTGCGCCAAAGTAGGTTTGAGAATCGCCGGCGTAAAAATCAATCCCGGCGCTGAGGCGGGTGTAGTCGCTGAGGGCATAAGACACGCGCGGTCGTATCAGGCGGCTGTGGCCTGTCAGGTCAAAAACACCGCCAATCTCCCATTTGAGCTTGTCATTGAGCAGACGGTCTGACAGCCTGAAGGTCAGGCCTGACTCCATCGCGGCGTACTCGGCATTGAGTCGGCTACGGCCCAGTTCCAGCGTGCGCAGCAGTCCGGAAGCTTGTGTGGGTTCTTGGTAGTCCCAATGGCGAGTGGCAACGAGTTGCACGTTCAAGTTCATTGTCTGGGCGAAGTCCAGGTCGGCGCCCAGCACGGCGCGGCTCAACCGGCGTTCGTACTGCGGGCATTGCCCGCAGCCCGGGCGCAGGGCCGCATGGCTGAACTCAGCGCGCCAGGTCCATGCACCTGACGCCATCGCGAGGTCGCCGCCCACGCTGCGCGAGCGCTCAAAATCGCCTTGAAACACGGGCGCTGCTGGAATGCCGAGGTCAAGCCGGTAGCGTGCAAACCGCTCATAGCCGTCAAAGTACGAGACTGACCAGTCCAGCCCTTGCCCCGCACGATCCAGTTTGACAGCCCACTCTGTGCCCGAGGGTTCAGTTGCCTTGACCAGGTTGGCGGGCAAGGCACCCTGCGGCGTGACGTGCGCGGTGAATTGGGCTGCCACAGCGGTCAGGGAAATGCTTGGG
The DNA here is from genome assembly GCA_043758475.1 of Comamonadaceae bacterium. Classification (GTDB taxonomy): domain Bacteria; phylum Pseudomonadota; class Gammaproteobacteria; order Burkholderiales; family Burkholderiaceae_C; genus JANYCG01. The sequence goes on from JAYVNK010000227.1 coordinate 7,630, forward strand.
TTGACGGCGTAGCGAATCTTTACGGCGTCAATTCCCAGCCGCTGGCTCTCGTCATCAGGGGTCAGCAGGGTGAAGTCTTTGGGTGCCAGTTTGTCAGTAGGATTGACGCTGTCGGCACGACCCCAGGCCACAATGTGCCGGCCAAAGCGAACCGAGAGTGCGTCGCGCTCAAAATCGAGATAGGCCTCCCGGACCCGTCCGCTGGCGCTGTCAGCAGCCAGGTTGAACTGCGAACCTGCGCGCAGATTCAAGCCTGCACGAAGGTCGGCGTTTATCTTGTGTTTCCAGTTGACAGTGCACAAGGCGCTGGTCACGTTCTGGCGGTCATCCAGGTTGCGGTTGGATGACCACGCAGACAGGGTGCATTCGCCGTAGGGGGGTGAAAAAGGCAGGGAAGGCAGTGCAGCTTCAGGTGCGGCTGGGGCGGGCAAGGAGGCGGGAGGCACTGCGGGCAATCCGTCGGTCTGGTTGGCCTGGCCTGGCTGCGCCACGAGCGACGCGACCAGCGCCACACTTGCGCAATACCGCCGGGCGGCGTTGCAGGTGCGCATGGCTGCTTACTCCTCTTTTTCGAGGTAGCCAGCAGCAAAGTAGGCTTCACTCACTGGCTGATTGGCTACAAACTGTTCAAACTTCAAAAAGGTCGAGTGCCCGGTTTGGTGATTCTTTACCTGCACCTGCATGGGCTGGAACTTGTTCTGCCTGGCGTCCACCAGCGTCACGTTGCTGTTTTCGAGCGTTTTGAGTAGCGTGCCAGCCATGTCATGAAATTCCACTTTGACGCTGACCAGGCTGTCTTTGGCCACCCAGCTCACGCGTTTTGAGTAGCCTGAATCGGCAGCAATCTCTGGCGTTTTAGGCAACGACTCGACCACATAGACCGGGGTGCCTGCCAACGATTCCTGCTTCAACAGTTTGTGGCTCCAGTCTTTGGCCCGGTGCCCCACCAAATCTCCAAACGAAAGGTCAGTGCCTACAAAACTGTTTTTCTTGTTGTTGCTGGCCAGGCGCCGTGCTTTTTTCATGGCGGGCAAATAGACCCAGATTTCATCGTCTTTGCCCGGGTTCTCCAGCAACAAGGTGGTGGTATTGCGCACATCGCCAGGTGAGAGAAATCGAATGACCCGGCGGTTCGCAACGCCATCGCCCAGCAGTTTTGTAGCACCGAACGTGACGCGTGAACGCTCTTGCCCCGAGGCGTTGACCAAGCGAAAGCTGGCTTGCGAGGTTGAACTGTCTACTCGGGTGGACTGGTAATTTTTCTCCATCAGGGCATCCACCTGCAAGTCCTGCGCAGCCTGCGATTTGGCATCACCACTGCTGGCCATCAGTCCGGCGAGGACCAGGCTGGCAACCAGCGTTGAGTTAAAGGCAGTCCCCGATGCTGGGCTGGTCGAAATCGCCACTGTTGAGATTGCGTCTGCCGCAATGCTCCCTGCCGCACCGCTTCCTGCGCCCGGCCGCAGCCTGGGGCCAGCCACCAAGGTGCCCGAGCCGCCAGGGGCCGCCGTGCCCCGCCGGGCCAGGAATCTGGGCGTGTGCAGCTTGATCAGCGCCGGAATCAAGATCAGTGCCGAGACTGCACTCACAATCATCGACAGCACAATCAGCATGCCGAACCAGATGTGGACATAAAAATTGAAAGACAGCATCAACACGGCATACCCCACAGAGATGGCGCTGGCAACAAAGAACACTGCTTTGCCGGCCGTTTTCATAGTCGCCGCCAAGGCGGTGTCGACATCTTTGGTCTTGCCCAGCTCCTCCCGGATGCGGTAGAGCAGGTAAATGGCATAGTCCGCGCCAATGCCGATGGCCATGGCCGAGCTGACCGAGTTGGGCGTGTTCAGCGGAATACCCGTCAAGCCCATCACTGCGAAGTTCACCAGCACCGTGAACATCAAGGGCAGCACCAGATAGACACCGGCCAGCAGAGACCTGAACACCAGCACGCCGGCCACAAACACAAAGCCCATCATCTGCGCGATGTTCTGCATCTTGCCCTTGACCAGCGACTCACTCAAGGCCGAGGTTTGTGGCACGCTGCCGCCAATTTGCATGGTGACACCTTTTGGCAGACGCGGCTCGACGTACGCGCGAATGGTGGCCACCATGGTTTCAGCATATTTGCTGCTGTCATTTTTCATCCAGACCAAGAGGTTGGCATTTTGATATTGGTAGTCAATGTAGGCATCAAAGTCAGTTGGCTGGCCTGACATGGAATACAGCAACAGGAATTGAGAGACCATATCCTGACTGGCAGGAATCGCGTAAAACGCGTTGTTACCCGCGTTCATGGATTTGTTCATCTGCTTGAGCAAGTCCACCATGGAGATGGTTTTACCCACGTCGGGCAACGTGGCAATGAAGGCCTGGGTGTCTTCAATGGCACGCAGCACGGCGGGGTCTTTCATGTGGTCAGCGTGGCTGCCCTGAAACACCACGTACAAGGTGTTGGTTCCTGCCAATTTTTGGTTCAGCGCCCGGTCTTCCTGGCGCAACTGCAAGCCTTCCCCAAAATAGCTCTTGGTAGAGTTCTCGCGGCTGACGTTGGAGGCCGCCAGCACGGCCACGCAGGCCAGCACGGCAAAACTGGAGATGACGAGTTTGTAGCGCTGCGTTACCAAGGCCGTGAGTCGGCCTGCCAGTCGATCCCATACCCGGTTCTCGGGGTTTTCAGCGCGGGCGGCTTCTGGCTGCGCGTTGGGCTGTGGTTTAGGTGCTGGCAGATAGCTGCGCAGCGCCGGAATAAAGGTCAGCTCAATCAGCAGGGCACTCAAAATGCCCAGCCCGGTAAAGATACCAAAGGTTCGGATGGTGGCGATCTCAAACGTGATCAGCGAAAAGAAGCCCAGCGCCGCCACCAGCCCGGCAGTCAACATCACAGGTGCCACTTTGACCAAAGACTCAACCACGGCGCGGTCATTCAACGCACTTAAGGGATCGCGCGGGTGCAGCGCACTCAAGCGAGCGTACTCTTCGTAATAGCGTTTGAGAATTTGCACTGCATGGCCAGCGGCCACCGCCAAAATCAGGATCGGTGTGGTGGCGTTGAAGGCATCCATCGAGACACGGGCAGCCCCCATGATGCCCAGGCTCCAGATCACGGCCAACAGTGCAGTGACCAGCGGCAAAATCATGCCCTGGCGGGTTCTGAAAGCTTCAAAATGCACCAGCCCGATCAGGATAAGTGCAATCGGAAACAAGTAAGCCATGCGTGCCGAAAACCGCTCCACATTGGCAAAAAATACCGCAGTGCCGCTGCTTATGACCGTCACCTGCGGCGTCTTGGCCTGGTCCAGCACGGTCTGCACCTTGTCCATCACTTCACGGAAACCTTTGGGCCCGATCACCACCGAAAACGTCACTGATGCCAGGGTTTTGTCGGCTGATATCAGCGTGTTTTGGTACACCGGGTTTTGCTCAAGTAAGCGGGCCAGATTGGCGATCTCCCGCACATCATTGGGGTTGCGCAGCAGCGGCTCGACCTTCATGTCGGTGGCAGTGCCGGAGATGGCCCGGGCGCGCTCGGCCGTCACGCTCAACAGGGTGTGCGCCTTGACCCCCGGCACTTTGGCAAGGTCACGCGTCAGGTCGGCCACCACGTGTAACACCTCCGGGCGAAACGCGGTGCCACCATCGGCGGCAGCGACACCCACAACCACCACGTATTTCGAGCCGAACAGGGTCTCGGCAGCCGTGGTGCCAATCACGTTGGGGTGCTGCTTTGGCAGCATCGCAGAAGGGTCTATGACAATGTTCAAGTGGCGCAATTGGCTGGCAAAAAACAGTGTCAGAAGGCTGATCACCAGAATCAGCCAGAACCGCCTGCGCACAATGGCAGTAGCAAGGGTGCGGATCATGATGGTTGCCCCAAGTGAGCGAAGCGGCTGATTTGGTCTATCACCGCCGGGTCTTTCAGGATGCGCCTGTGGCCAAGGCCGCTGGTGGCCATCAACTCGGGGTGCTGCAAGGTCTGCTGAATCTTCAAGGCGTGCTCAAACGGTATTTCGTGGTCGTCGCGGTCGTGTACCAGCAGCATGGGTATTTTCAGGTGTGCCAGCATGTGGGGGATCGATAGCGTATCCCAGCCCAGGGGCTGTGCGTAGTTGGCATCCATGCGGGCTCGGGCTTTTGCCACGGTTTGGGTCGAAATGCCCAAATAGTTGCCAATCACATTGGTGAACCACGTGCAGTCTGTCAGCGAGCTGATCGAGACGAGGCGCTGTACATCCAGTTCGTAATCACGAAGCGCAATGGCTGTGGCAGCCACCCCCAAAGAATGCGCAATCAAGGTGTCAATCGGCCCTACATCATGGATGACGGCTGCAGTGGCCTGCGCCATGCGCATTTGCTCGGACCATGTACCGCTGGACAAGCCGTGGGCCGGATGGTCAAAACTGACCACGCTCAGGCCGCGTTGGGTGAGGTGGCGAATCATCGCCTCAGGCTGCGTACCGCGCCCGCCCCAGCAATGCACAAACAGGCATTGCGGGCCTTTGCCCCAGCGGTAGCATTGCAACCATCCATCCTGGAACGGGATTCTCCACTGGTGCGCAGAGGCCCGCAACACCGCCTCGGCATCGCTCGGGCGGTACCGCGGCGGCGAAGAGATCAGGCTGTAGGTCATGCGGGCGGCCAGGCCAGAGGCCACGCGGTCGATGCGCCCCATCGCAAATCGGGCCAGCGTGACCATCGGCTTTTGGGTAAATTTCGCGGAGTTCACCGCGTTGCCGTGGCGGGAGTGACCCAGCCCGCGCCGCTCTGCGCCGGTGTGGTGGGCGAGGGGCAATGCGCGCCTTACTGCAAATTGCGCGGTCAGTTCGATGATGGCGTTCATGGGGTCTTCCTTTGAAAAAAAGTGATCAAGTCAGATTTGTCTCATTTGTGTCCGCAGTAGAAGGAGAGCACGGTTTGATTCGTAGCGCGCTAGCGCATGGGCGCATCCACTCTTGGATCACTGCCTGACGGCTGCCGTTACCAGTGAAGTTTCAGCAGCAAACGGGCCTTGTAGCCATGCGCTGCCCATGTGGCTGTCAACCCGCAAGCGGTCTGGCATCACCATGGCGCTCAGACCGGTGTCCTCGTGGAACACAACCAGTTCCACGCGACCGGACAGCATCACGGACTCCGGCCCCATGGGTGCGCAGTGGTCCATATCCCACCGCACAGTGAAAGCTTTTGCGGGAATCAGCGTGCCTGCAGCCAGTGGCGCTCCGTCAACTGTGACGTTTGTTCCCGGACCGCAGCTAAAGTCAATCGCTGCCTTGGTCCACCGGGGTGGCTCGGCATCATCCATCAACGGCACCAATAGCGCGTTGAGTGCAAAGCGATAAAGATCGATGGGCATGCGCGCATCCGACGCGCCGTGCAAGTCGGAGTGGTGCGCGGTGCTGCGTTGATTTCCCTCGCGATCAAACCGTCCAAAGTCAAAGTGTTTTTGGGCAACTGTTTTGGTATGGGCACGGGTTGGGGCGGCCACGGCTGTGTCAAGGTTGGTCACACGTGGCGCGCATGAGGCAACGAACAGTCCACTGAAAATCACGGCACCGATCAAGCCGGCAGTTTTTAGTGCGATGCAAGCGATGGGCCGACCTTCGCTGTTCTGGGCCGAATAGTTGTGTTTCATGTTGACGTCCTTTGTGGCAGTTGCACGCCAGTTGGCGCGTCAGGTAAGCTTAAGAAGTCAAGCTCAATGCGGATGTACGAAAACGCACCGTTTTGTGAAAATAGCCTGTGCTACGGGCCTCTCATGGGGTCACTTGTCGCAAGCCCAGACTTATCAGGAAACCACGCAGTGTCGAAAAAACCAGTTGCCGGATCAGGATTTGCCCTCGGGCACGCGAGGCTGCTCCAGGACGTTTCGCGCGAGCGGCTGGAACTGCTGGCGCGCGAATGTGCGTGGTACCGGTATGACAAGGGCGCAGAGATCATTGCGCAGCAGGCGACGAGCCGCGAGGTCTACTTTGTCACGAGTGGTGCGGTGCGGGTGCGGACTTACTCGGCGGCCGGGCGGCAAGTGAGCTTTCGGGACGTGGAAGCTGGGTTGATCGTCGGCGACATTGCTGCAGTTGACGGAGGGCCCCGCTCGACGGATATCACCGCACTGGTCGAATCTGTGCTTGCGGTGCTGCCGGCGGCGGCCTTCATGTTGCTACTGAGGGAGCAACCGGTTGTGCATGAACGCTACCTTCGCTATCTCACGGGGCTGATCCGCCTGCTGACTGCGCGGGTGACCGAACTTAGCACGATGGCTGTTCCGCACCGGGTGCAGGCCGAGCTGCTTCGGCTGGCACGTAATTCGGGCGGTCACGGAAACGTAGCGTCGATCAACCCGGTGCCGACCCACGCAGAAATCGCCGACTTGGTGGGCACCACCCGGGAACAGGTGACGCGGGAGCTATCCGCCCTGGCGAAGCGTGGGCTGCTCCAAAAAAATGGGAGCGTGCTGGTGGTGACTGATCTCCAAGAGCTGGAGCGGCTGGTGGGCGAATCAATGGTCGCAAGCTGGCATTGAATGCCCGACTGCCTCCCGGACTGGCGTCAGGCGAAGGGCCGCCAAGCGCCAGTTACTGGGGCGTGGTCTGCGCACGGCGCAGCAGGGACGTG
>JAYVNK010000228.1:0-14198 GCA_043758475.1 Comamonadaceae bacterium
TTTACAGGCGTCCCATGACCCAAATCATATGACTCAGTATTGGCTGATGAAATCCGAGCCCGAAGAATGCTCCATCGACGACGCACTGGCCGCGCCAAAGCAGACCGTGCCGTGGATCGGCGTGCGCAACTACCAGGCGCGCAACTTCATGCGCGATGGCATGGCGGTGGGCGACGGCGTGCTGTTCTACCACTCCAGCTGTGCCGAGCCGGGTATCGTCGGCCTTGCCAGGGTCGCATCAAAAGCCAAGCCCGACCCGACGCAGTTTGATGCCAAATCGCCCTATTTCGACGCCACCGCCAAACCCGCCGAGCCGCGCTGGCTGCTGGTAGACGTGCAGGCGCTGCGCAAAACCCGTCTGCTGAATTTGCCCGGGCTGCGCGCGGTTCCTGCGCTGGCTGACATGATCCTGCTGCGCAAGGGCAACCGGCTGTCAATCACGCCGGTGAGTGCGGTGCATTGGCAGGCAATAGAGAAGTTGCTGGCGTAAATTTGTGAAGAAATTGGCGCAAATGCCATCGGGCGCAGGTTTGGGCGAAGGCCGCTGGCTTATCTTGCTCCGAAGTGAAGTGGCAAACAGGCCAAAGCGATCTGGTCGACGTGCCGGTGATCGGTGCCGCAGCACCCGCCAAAGACATTCAGGGACTGCAGATGTTGTTCTTTCAGTACAGCATAGTCTCGCGCCAGTTCCGCCGGGTTGCCATCGTCGAGATCGGGCGCGTCGTTCAGCTCGGCGTGGCTCATGATGGAAGCGTTTGCGCGAAGCCCGCGGATTCGCGCGCGCCACGGCTCGTCTTTACCGACCACACTGCTAAAGTGGGTGGGATGGGCGCAGTTGATCATAAAGTAGGCAGGGTACCCAGAAGTGGCGTCGTCAACTTGCTGGATCGCCTCGCCCAAGGGCTGGCCGGTGGGAAGCTTACCGTCCGTCTCGACCGTGAATGAAATCACGACCGGCAAGGCCGCGCTCCTGGCTGCGCGCGCCAGGCCAATGGCTTCTTCTGCATAGTTCATGGTGATGGCGGTTGCCAAGTCTGCTGCGCTGCCCGCGAATATCCCGATCTGTGCGTCGTGGTAGTCCTGTGCGTGTTCGACCGACATCTTGTTGCCCGGCACATAACCGTCCCCGCGCGGGCCGACGCAGCCGCTGATGACGATTGGCGTTTGTGGCGTCTCGTACGCCATCCGGATTTCCTCGAGGAGGTACACGCTTTTCCTGTTGGCCTCTGCCAGTGCATCGCTGCTGTACCCGAGCTTGTCGCCCCAATCGGCACTGGCGCGCCAGGTTGCGGTTTCGAGCACGAGGCCGCACTGATGCTTTTGGGCCAGTTCCGCATAGGTACGAAAATATTTTCTGAGCGCCACTTCGCCGTCTGGCGTGCCGAACAGGTGGAAGGCGGCGAAATAGGGAAGATTTTGTCCTTCGAGAAAAATCAGCGTGGTTTCGATCCCGCCGTCGGTCAGAAAGAAACCGTCCCGCATTTGTGGCAGCGCTTGCCGGTACTTGTGCATGTGATATCTCCTCAATCTCATCCGAACAACTGGACGGCCCCTTTGCTCGCCTTCCAGCCAAAATGCCCGCCGGCCATGTAGCGCGCATCAAACCCGGCCTTGCGCAGGATCGCCGCCGATTCGCAGCCGATGTGAAAGCTGTAGACGCAAAAGGTGATGGCCGGCTCGGTTTTTGACAGCCCGCCCATCCATTCGCCGATGAGCTCAGGGTCACGCCAGACGGCACCCTTCATCATCTCCTGGCTCTTGGTGGCGTAGTGTTTGGGGCGGGTGTCGATGATCTGGACTTGAGCGCCAGACTTCAGCATCTCGGCCACTTCTTCGACGGACACTGACACGGCGGGCACGTCGGCAAACTGCGGTTGCGTCAGGCGCGCAGGCGGCGTGACCCGCCTGGCGTTCCCATAGCGCGCCTCAACGGCGTTCCACTCGATGTTGCGCATGAATGCGGCCACGTAGGCGCTGGCGTTGGTGCCAAACTCAAGGTGGTAGGCGTACTCGTACATGTCCGCGCGATGGGCAGCTCATCAACCAGGTGACTCAAGACCACGACCATAAGCCTGGGGCATGCGATGCGGTCAATTTTGGGGCGTTCGCGGGTGATCCATTTCATTTGCCTTCTCCTTTGTTGATCAGGGGCAGATTGGCTTTTTGCCATTCGTCAATGCCGCCTTTCAGAAAGCGCGCGTTGATGCCTTGTGCTCTCAGCCTGAGAGCGGTGGAGCGCCCTACTTCGTGGCCATAGACGCAGTAGACAACGACCTCGCTCTGTGGTGGCAGTTCGCTCGCCCACTGCGTCACGGTAGCCGGATCGCGCCATTGGGCACCCGGCAAGATCTGCTTTGACTGCTCAAACACGCCTGCGCGGCGCACGTCGAACAGCGAGGCGTTTTTAGCGCTGCCCTGCAGATCAGCCTGTGTCACCGAGAACTCCTCACCCACGCCATGCACCGCATGCTGGTAGCGCGCGTAAACGGCAGCCCAGTTGATGTTGCCCATGAAGGCATCGACCCAGGCACCCGCGTTGGCACCAAAATCCATGTGGTAGGCGTGTTCGTACATGTCCAGCGCCAGAATGGGCACGCCACCGGCCACCGCGTGGGTGTGGTCAGATGCCCAGCTGTTGACCAGCGAGCCATCGCGTGGCGAGAAGGTCAGCAGCACCCAGCCCGAGCCGCCGCCCAGCGCCTTGCCCATCGCCACAAACTCTTCGCGCCATCGCTCTACGCTGCCAAAGCTGGCCGTGAGCGCCAGTGCCATGGCGGGCACCATCGGCTCGCTGGAGCCACCCATGCAGGCAAAGTGCAGCTCGTGCAGCAGCATCGAGTTGGTGGCGATGAGCTCTTCACACTTGAGGCCGTTGAGCGTAAAGCCTGGCATCGTCGCGACCGGCTTTGACCCCAGTTCCATCCGGATCGCATTGAGGCGTTTCACCGCGCCGCTGTAGTTGTTCTGGTGGTGGCTGCGCACCAGTTTCTCAGAGAGTCCGTTCAAAGTGGACGGGTCGAATGGCAGGGGTTGGATGGCAATGGTCATGGTTTCTTCCTTTTGGTGACGAGAGTGGCTACTGCGAACTGACTGCGCCCATCGCCGCCAGGTGCCGTAAGACGCCGTAAGACGCCGGAGGTGCTTGAGGTGGCGGTGGACGTGGCACCGGCGGCATTGGCGTCGTTCATGGCGTCAACTTGACTGCAAGCCCCACGGCTGCGCACACTGCCAGCAGGGGGATCACGCCCACCTTGAAGCGGAACAGCGCAATTGCCGCTGCCACGGTAATGACGGCAGAAACCACGTCAAACCGCCCCGCAAACCCCTGCGGCCACAGTACGTGGTAGGCAAAAAACAGCGACAGGTTGACGATCACGCCGACCACGGCGGCGGTGATGGCGGTGAGTGGCGCGGTGAATTTGAGGTTGCCGTGCGTGGTCTCAATTAGCGGCCCACCGGCCAGGATGAAAATGAAGGACGGCAGGAAGGTGAAGTAGGTGACGACACTGGCCGCCACTGCGCCGCCCAAAAACGGCGCGTCGGGGCCAAAAATCTGCTTGATCCAGCCGCCTACAAAGCCGACGAAAGCCACTACCATGATCAGCGGCCCCGGCGTGGTTTCACCCAGCGCCAGGCCGTCGATCATCTGCGTGCCGGTCAACCATTGAAACTGATCGACCGCACCCTGGTAGACGTAGGGCAGCACGGCGTAGGCACCGCCGAAGGTGAGCAGCGCCGCTTTGGTGAAAAACCAGGCCATCTGCGTGAGCACGCCCTGCATGCCGACCATCGCAATCAGCATGGCGAACGCCGAACCCCACAGCGCCAAACCGATGAGCAATATTTTGACGAGGCCCGCCCGCGTGAACAGCGCGTGTGCAGGTGTGGGCGTGTCGTCGTCAATCAGCGCGGGGCCGTAGCTTTGTTTGGCTGCGCCGTGGCCACCGCCTGTGATGAAGACATTGGGGTAAATGCGGCCACCGACATACCCGATCAACGCGGCGCAAATCACGATCAGCGGGAACGGCACGTCCAGCGCAAAGATGGCCACAAACGCTGCGGCTGCAATGCCCCACAGCCAATTGTTCTTGAGTGCGCGGCTGCCAATGCGCCAGGCCGCGTGCAGCACCAGCGCCGTCACCGCCGGTTTAAGCCCGTAGAAAATGCCCGCCACCACCGGCAGCGAGCCGAATGCGATGTAGACCCACGACAGCGCTATCAAAATGAACAGCGACGGCAGCACAAACAAACTGCCCGCCACAATGCCACCCCAGGTGCGGTGCATCAGCCAGCCAATGTAGATGGCGAGCTGCTGCGCCTCGGGGCCGGGCAGCAGCATGCAGTAGTTCAGCGCGTGCAGAAAACGCTTTTCGCTGATCCAGCGTTTTTGCTCCACCAGTTCCGTGTGCATGATGGCGATCTGGCCTGCGGGGCCACCAAAGCTGATGAAGCCGAGCTTGAGCCAGAAGCGGAAGGCTTCATAAAAGCTGACGGGGGCGGGGCGATCTGGCTGGGTGGTACTGCGGAGTTCGCTGGATTGCGTCATGGTCAAGCTTTCGGGTTGGGTGTGCCCGCAGCTTTTGCGGCGCTCGCGGCATTGGCATAGAGGGCGTCAAACACGGCACCTGTGGCCAGGATCAGCGCATCGTCATCGGCATGCACTTCGCGCAAGCCGCCCAGCACCGCTTCCAGCCCGGCGGCCTGTGCTACGGGGATGCCGCCTGCGTCCAGGTAGTGCACCACCTGCGCGATGGCGCCCAGATGCGGGTCTGCATCCAGGCCGAAGCTGGCCATGAGCACTTCGAATGTGACGCGCTCAGTGCCCTCGGTGCCCACGTGGGTGAAGCGGGCGCCGGCATAGTCAAAACCTGGAACGCCTTTGGGTGCCTTGCCCGGGTCTTGCAGCCAGACAAACCGGGCTTGCGTGTCGATAAAGCGGGCGATCAGCCAGGCGCTGGCCATGCGGTCCACCCAGGGGCGCGCACGTGTGGCCCAGCGCTTGCCCTGAAACTTGGCAGCGTCCAGCCGCGCAATCTTGCCAGGCGCGGCATGGGGCTCGCCTCTGGAGAATCGCGCATCAAACGCCTGGCGCAACAGGGCCAGCAGGGCGTCGTTTTTGGGTGCAGCGTCGCCTGGGTAGTAGTCAATCCGTTTAATGGCCTGCAGTGCTTCTGAAATTCCGCGAAGCCGCTTGCGGGCATCGGCTTCCGGCAGCGTCTGCAAAACGGAGAAAGCCAGCTTGACCGACTCATTCCAGGTTGCATAGGCCTCGCTGCGGTCAAACTGCGCCAACACCTCCAGCCGCTGCGCCTCGTCTCTGGGCGCCAGCGACAGCACCGATGCGCTGCCGCCGTTGTCGCGCACCTCCACCGCCAGCGCCTCCAGCGCGGGCGCTTCGCCAGCAGGCAGCACGTAAGCGCCATCCCGCAGCGCAGCGCAACCCAGCGCCTTCAAGGCACGCCAGATGCGCAGGCGCACGGCGTTGGGCTGCGTGGGCAAAGTGACGAGAAGAAGAGACCACATATGAAATATATATTACATTGTATGAAATGAAGTATACATAGTAAATTGGAAGTTGCAAATTTGTTTTGAGCCCGGCGCAGGCGTGGTTCAGCCGCCTGTGAGGGTGGGCTGGAAAATGGAAAGTGCAAACGGACGCCCGCTTGAAGCTGCAAAGCCGCAGGCTTGAAAGGCTCAAGCCACGACCCACCCCAGCGCGGCCACAGGTGGCAGATCGCGCGAGATGCAGTGCCATCCCTCACCCGCGTCGGGGCTGATCCACAGGCCCCCTGTGGTAGACGACATGGCCAGCGTGTTGCGGTCCGGTGCCAGTTCCAGGCTGTGCCGGTACACCAGGTGGTAGGCGTGGGTTTGTGGCAGGCCCTGGTGGAAAGTCTTGAAGGTCACACCGCCATCGTCCGAGCGGTTCACCGCCATCTTGCCGTCTGCGGCGTAGCGGTGCGTGTCTGACACCGCAGGCACAAACCACGCGCGCAGCGGGTCAGCCGGGTCACAGGCCACCGCAAAGCCGAATCCCGAGGGTGCCGGGGACGCAATACCTGCCCAGTGCTGCCCGCCGTTGGTGGAGCGGTACAGCCCGCAGTGGTGCTGCACCCACAGCACATCGGGCTCGGCCGCGCACTGCACCATGCGATGCGGGTCTTGGGTGTTGGGGTCCTGCGCGCTGTCGGCGGGCAGGTAGTCGGCCTTCATGCCGTCTGCCGTCAGCGCCCAAGTTCCGCCGCCATCCAGGGTTTGCCACACGCCGCCGCACGATATGGCCACGGTGATGTGGTCCGCATCGCGCGGGTCGACCAACACCGAATGCATGCCGGGGAAATCATTGCCGCCGCCAAACCAGCCCAGGCGGCGCGGGTCTTCCCACAGTGGCTTGTTGAGCGCCCAGCTCAGGCCGCCGTCGTCCGACTTGAACAAGCCCGCCGGCATGCACCCGGCCCACAGGGTGCCGGGCTGGTCAACGCTGCCTGCTGTCAGGCTCCAGATCATTTCGACATTCCAGGGCGTGGTGTCTGCCGCCAGCACGCCGTCGTTGGGCTTGGGCGGAAACGCCGGGGCCGCTACTTCGACCCATGTGTCGCCGCCATCCGTGCTCTTGCGAAGCTTGACGCCAAAGTGGCCCATGCGAAGGGCGGCGTACCAGTCGCCGTTGCGCGGGTCCACCAGCACCTGGGTGACCGGGTCGCCGGCAAAGTGATGGCTGGCAATAGCCCATTGCGCGCCCTGGCCGCGCACGACGAAAAGCCCTTTGCGGCTGGCGACCAATAAGGTTTGCATGAAGGGTTCTCCTTGGTGTTGAACAGGTCAAAAAGGAGCAAAGTAGAGTTCGACGGGCCCGCTAGCCGCCGGTTAACGCCTGAATGACCAGCACGGTGTCGCCGCTGGCCAATGGCTGGTTCAGGTTCTGGCGGTCCAGCAGCAGGGTCTTGTTCACAAACACCGCCACGTGCTTGCGGATGTGGCCCTGGTCGTCAAAAACGTAGTGCGCCAGCTCCGGCGCGGCCGATAAGGCTTCAGCCAGCACCGCACACAGGCTGCCCGCCGCCACGCTTTGCGGCGCACATTCCACGTGGCGGCGCAGGCTGGCCGCGAATTCAACTGTCACCATGAGTAGCCCTTTATCCGGTTTGCGAAGTATCGCCATGCTGGGTGGGTTATGCAAGCCGGGCTGCCAGCAAGCAGCACGAGGAACTGGGTAAAGTTTGCTCATCTTCACTACAATACACCCATATTTAAAATTATGGGTACCCATATGAAAACCACCATTGAACTGTCAGACGCACTTTTCAGTTCAGCAAAAGAGTTCGCAAGCAGAAGCCAGACCACGATGCGCGCTTTGGTGGAAGAAGGGTTACGCCGAGTCCTTGCCGACTCCCAGGCCAAAGTCAAGCCGGCCTTCAAGCTCAAGGATGCAAGCGTGCGGGGCAAGGCGGTCTTGATTTCTGACCCGCGCCGCTGGCAGCAACTGGAAGAAGAGCATGTGATTGGGCGCGTCACCAAGCCTGTTGCCTGACGGTCCATGATTGCTGTTGACGCCAACGTGCTGGTGTACGCCCATCGGGCGGAATCAGTCTTTCACACCCAGGCGTTTGCGTGCCTGAAGTCGCTGGCCGAGGGCAGTCAACCTTGGGGAATACCGGTGAGTTGCCTGCATGAATTCCTGTCGGTTATTACCAACCCCAAGGTTTTCAAGCCTGCCAGCAAGCTTGAGCAGGCACTCGCACAAGTGGATGCCTGGCTGGCTTCGCCCCAAGCGCATATTTTGCACAGCGGCTCCCAGCACTGGCAGGTTTTGTCAGATCTCACCCGCAAGGCCAAGCTTCAAGGCGGGCAATTCCACGATGCACGCATCGCCGCTATTTGCGTTGAAAACGGCGTCACTGTGTTGTGGAGCGCAGACCGGGATTTCGGACGTTTCAAGGCCCTGAAGACTGTAAATCCGCTCGTGTAGGGCTTGAAACGCTTGCCGCATAATTGGCATCATGAATACGGAGCGCTTTTCCCAGCGAAGGACTGATTTTCAAAAGGCTGTGACCCGCCTGGAGGAGGCCTGTGCGCAGCCTGAAAGCGGCTTTCTGCGTGACCTGGCAGACGCGGCAAATGGCGGGACCGAATGATGCAGGTCAGCTCCGCGACGGGCCTCTCGCCCCAAATCACTCACTGGCTGCGCACCGCAGTGCAACGCTTTCCCGATGTGCACGCTGCGTATCTTTTTGGTTCCCGCGCACGGGGCGACTACAGCCCGCGTTCTGACATCGACATCGCTATTGACGCGCCGAACATGAGCCCGGAGCGCTTTGCGCAGCTCTGGAGCGAGATAGATGAATTGCCGATTCCGTTCGGGCTGGATTGCGTGTGGATTCAGTCGCTGCCCGATTCAGGCCTCAAAGCGCAAATTGAACGTGATGCCCGCGCTTTGTAGTGCCAATATTGATGTTAATTTTCAACTTTTCTTTTTTTCTTTCCTTCGTCTTTCAAGCCCATGCACCCCACTATCAAACCCCTCGCTCGCCCCCAAAACCCCAATTTCTCGTCAGGCCCCTGCGCCAAGCGCCCCGGCTACGACGTGAGCGCGCTGACACTCGACACGCTGGGCCGCTCGCACCGCTCTGCGCTGGGCAAGAAGACGCTGGGCCTTGCGTGCAGCGAAACCGCACGCATTCTGGGGCTGCCTGAAGGTTACCGCGTGGCCGTGGTGCCGGGCTCTGACACCGGCGCGATTGAAATGGCCATGTGGTCAATGCTGGGCGCGCGGGGTGTCGATGTGCTGGAGTGGGAGTCTTTCAGCGCGGGCTGGGTGACGGACATCGTCAAGCAACTCAAGTTGCCCAATGTGAATGTGCTCAAGGCTGACTACGGTGACATCACCGATTTTGCCCCGGTGAACTTTGACAACGACGTGGTGTTTGTGTGGAACGGCACCACCTCGGGCGTGAAGGTGCCCAATGGCGACTGGATTCCCGCCAACCGCGCGGGCCTGACGGTTTGCGATGCCACGTCGGCTGTGTTCGCCATGGAGATGCCATGGGACAAGCTGGACGTGATCACCTATTCCTGGCAAAAGGTGCTGGGCGGTGAGGGCGGCCACGGCATGCTGATCTTGTCGCCCCGCGCTGCTGAGCGCATTGAGGCCTACAGCCCGCCCTGGCCACTGCCCAAGGTGTTCCGCATGAAGTCGGGCGGCAAGCTGCTGGAGGGCTTGTTCAAGGGCGAAACCATTAACACGCCGTCGATGCTGTGCGTGGCGGATTACCTTGACGCGCTGAAGTGGGCCGAGAGTGTGGGTGGCGTCAAAGGCACCATTGCGCGGTCCGAGGCCAACCTCAAAATCATTGAAGATTTTGTGGCGGCGAACGACTGGATTGCCTTTCTGTCCAAATCAAAAGCCACCCGCTCCAACACCAGTGTGTGCCTGACGGTAAAGGCCACTGAGGAGCAAGTCAAGAAGATGGCCAAGCTGCTTGAAGCCGAAGGCGTAGCCTACGACATTGGCGCGTACAAAGACGCACCTGCCGGGCTGCGCATCTGGTGCGGAGCCACAGTGGAGCAGGCCGACTTGCAGGCGTTGATGCCGTGGCTGACCTGGGCTTATGGCCAGGCTTTGTCAACCTGACCTGTTTGTCGGTCAAATTGCCGAATTTTCCGAATTTTATGGTAAAAATGGCCTCTGGCCCCCGTCCAATATTCATAATCAGCTACTCTTAATATAGCATGTACAAAATCAGAACCTACAACCAGATATCCGTCAAGGGGCTGGACCGTTTTACGCGCCAGTCTTACGAAGTGGGCAGCGACATCGGCCACCCTGATGCCTTTCTGCTGCGCAGCCAGAAGCTGCAAGGCGTGGAAGTGCCCAAATCCCTGGTGGCGGCAGCGCGGGCCGGGGCGGGCACCAACAACGTGCCGATTGCCGAATACAGCAAGCTCGGCGTGGTGGTTTTCAATACGCCGGGAGCCAACGCCAATGCGGTGAAAGAGCTGGTGATGGCGGGCATGCTGCTGGCCACTCGCGGCATTTTGCCGGGCATGGCGTATGTGAACACGCTCACCAGCATGAGTGATGCGGCAGAGATGGCAGCGCTGCTTGAGAAAGAAAAATCCCGCTTTGCCGGTGGTGAGATCAAAGGCAAAACGCTGGGCATTGTGGGCCTGGGCGCGATTGGCTCCATGGTCGCCGATATGGCGCTGGCCATGGGCATGAAGGTGGTGGGGTTTGACCCCGCACTGTCGATCGACGCGGCCTGGCGTTTGAGCAATGAGGTCACGCGCATGGAGAATTTGCAATCGCTGCTGGCGCGCTCTGACTACATTTCCCTGCACGTGCCGGCCATGGACGCAACGCGGCATCTCATCAATGACGATGCCCTGAAACTGATCAAGCCCGGCGCAGTGCTGCTCAATTTTGCGCGTGAAACCATTGTCGATTCTGCAGCCGTTCTGCGCAGCCTGAATGCCGGCAAGCTGGGCCGCTATGTATGTGATTTCCCCGAGCCTTCGATGCTGGGCCACGCCAAAGTCATTGCCATGCCGCACATTGGTGCCAGCACCGAAGAGTCCGAAGAAAACTGCGCCGTGATGGCGGCCGATGAACTGATCGACTATCTGGAAAACGGCAACATCACCCACTCGGTCAACTTCCCCGCTGTCAGCATGGCGCGCACGCCCGGCTTGACCCGCATTACCTTTGCCAACGACAACGTCTCTGGCGTGCTGGGCCATGTGCTGTCGGTGCTGGCGGATAAACAGGTCAACGTGATCGACATGGTAAACAAGAGCCGGGGCGAGCTGGCATTCAACATCATTGACGTTGAAAGTTTGCCGGGTGACGATGTGGTGGCAGCCATCGCAGCAGTGGCGCACGTCATTCGCGTTCGCGTGGTCTAGCGCGCCTATTTGGCACGTCATTCTGACACCTCGCTCTGACACCTCGTTCGCGCCAATTTCACGCAAAGGTGAGCCCGCATGCGCGTCTTGATTGCAGGCGGCGGCATTGGCGGCCTTGCCGCCGCGCTGGCCTGCTCCCTCAGCGGCAATGACGTTCAGCTTTTCGAGCGCTCCCCTGAATTTGCGCAGGTTGGTGCAGGCATCCAGCTGGGGCCGAACGCCGTCAAGCTGCTGCATGGATGGGGCCTGGCGGATGCACTGAAATCAGTAGCTGCATTTCCAGATTGCCTGGAAGTGCGCAGCGCGGTTGCTGGCAGCCTGCGGGGCAAATTGAGTCTTGGGGAATCAGCCGTGCAGCGCTATGGCCACCCGTATGCAACCGTTCACCGCGCCGACTTGCATGGGCTGCTTCTGGCCGCATTAGAACCGTACCCGCAAACAACGCTCAGTCGCAACTGCGGCGTTGATTCATTTGTTCAGGACGCGGGTGGCGTGACCTTGCAACTGGGTGGCCAGGCGGTCAGCCAGCCGGCTAGTGAATCGGCTAGTCACTCGGCTAGTGAGTCGGCAGCCGGGCCGACCGTGCACGGCGACCTGCTGGTGGGCGCAGACGGCCTGTGGAGCCGCGTGCGAAGCCAGCTTCTCGACGATGGCCCCCCGATTGCCACCGGCCATCTGGCTTACCGCGCGCTCATTCCCCAAGCCAGTCTGCCTGCGGCATTGCGGTCTGGCCACATTACCGCCTGGCTCGGACCCAAACTCCATGTGGTGCAGTACCCGGTGCGCGGTGGCGAGTGGCTCAACGTGGTGGGCATCGTCAATGGGCGGGTGGATGGCACGCTTGACAACTGGAATCACGCCGCCAATGCGGCTTCTTTGCGCGCGGCGCTGGTGGGCATGTGTGCGCCGCTGCAAAATTTGATCGAGGCCATTGACGCCTGGCGGCTGTGGGCCTTGTGCCGCCGTGAGCCGATGAGTAGCGCTGTTCAGCAGGCCCAGGGCCGCATCGCGTTGCTAGGCGACGCGGCGCATCCGATGCTGCCGTACCTGGCGCAAGGCGCGGGCATGGCGATTGAAGATGCCGCTGAATTGGGGCGGTGCCTGAACCAGAACCCGCAAGCAGGTTCAGATTCAGATTCAAATCTGCATCGCGGCATTGCGACCCGCCTGCAGCGCTACGCCCGCGCCCGCTGGCAACGCAATGCCCGCGTGCAGGCGCGCGCATTGCGGAATGGCCAGATATTTCACGCCACGGGCCTGTTGCGGTGGGGGCGGGACCTGTCGATGAAAGTGTTGAGAGAGCGCGTGCTGGACATGCCCTGGCTGTACCGCAGTCCTGAGTCTGCGGATTTGGGGAAAAATTAGCCTGTAGCCCCCGTACAGTATGCATAATACGCTATTTATAATATAGCAAATTTTTACACATACCCCACGCCCTGGGTATTTACAAAGAGCGAATACACCGACGTGCTGGCCGCCATGAACAGCCGGTTGCGGTGCCTGCCTCCAAAGCACAGGTTGGCACAGCGCTCGGGCAGGTCGATGCGGCCAATCAGCTTGCCTTGGGGGTTGAAAATGTGCACGCCGTCCAGTCCTGCGCGGCCCATGCCCCAGCCGCACCACAGGTTGCCGTCGATGTCGATGCGAAAGCCGTCGGGGGTGCCGGGGCCGGCATCGATGGCAACGCGGCGGTTGGCCAGCGTGCGGCCAACCACCACGTCATACGCCAGAATCGTGCGTGGAACAGAGCGGCACTCGACGATGTACAGAATCGATTCATCGGGTGAAAACGCCAAACCGTTGGGCTGATTGATGCCCGCAGCTGCCACGCTGAGTGTGCCATCTGCATCCACCCGGTAGACGTTGTAGGGCAACTCGGCAGTGGCTTTCTCGCCCTCATAAAACCCGCCAATTCCAAAAAACGGATCGGTAAACCAGACCGAGCCGTCTGACTTCACCACCACGTCGTTGGGCGAGTTGAGCCGCTTGCCTTCAAACGAATCGGCCAGTACCGTGATGTGCCCGTCAATCTCGGTGCGGGTCACGCGCCGCGTGAGGTGCTCGCAGGTCACGATGCGTCCCTGGCGGTCACGCGTGTTGCCGTTGGCGTTGTTGGAGGACTTTCTGAAAACGGACGTGGCACCGGTTTCTTCGTCCCACTTGTACATGCAGTTGCCCGGCACGTCGCTCCACACCAGCGTGCGCGTGTCACCCAGCCAGACTGGCCCTTCACACCAGCGCATGCCAGTGGCCAGCCGTTCGACCTTGGACAAACCCAGCCGGTATTTTTCGAACGAAGGGTCGATGACAACCACCGATGGGTCTGGGTAGCGGGCGCTGGCGCTGAAATCGGTCATGGATGGGGTCCTGCTGCGGTAAAGCGAAGTGTTGCGATCCTGCTGGTCAGTGCATGGAGTCAGCCAGGGCGTTTGCGTTCAAAGGCTCAATTTTTGCGATGACCTTTTTCAAAGCCTTCTCAGAAGCAGCAAGATCGTACTGCGTTTGCAGGTGCAGCCATGATTCTGCGCTGCCCCCCAGCGCAGCAGCCAAGCGCACCGCCATATCGGCGCTGACGCCGTTTTTGCCGTTTAGCACGTTTGAGAGCGTAACCCGGGTCACGCCAATGCGCTGCGCGAACGCGGTTACCGTATTGCCGGTGCCTGTGAATACGCTATCCCTCAATACTTCGCCAGGGTGAGGGGGGTTGAACATCCGAGTCATAGTGGCTCCTTTTTTGCTTCCGGGCTGTCTAGTGGTAGTCCAGATAATTCACCAGTACAGCGTCAACTCCCTCGAAGGCGAAAGTCATACGCCAGTTCCCGTTGACACATACAGACCAATGCCCTGCGGTCAGCGGGTGCGCGTGCCAGCCCGGCATCGCCATATCGTCCGGCCCTCTCGCCCCGTCAACTTTTGCCAGTTGCAGCCGAAGACGGGCTGCGTGAGACGGCGAAATTCCGGCCTTGCTACCCGTCTTGAAGAACTGCTCAAGCCCTCTGTGCTTGAAAGAACGAATCATGACGACATTGTATATAGTCTATTGACGCTTGTCAATCTCTTTGCCGGATTTTTTACCGGATAGAGTTATCAGATTTGACTACCGGCCACACTCAACAAAAACCCTCATAAACGGGCGCTTTCCGCGTAATACTGTACATAGATGAGCTATATTTTCTGCATGACAAGTCAACCGAAACAAGAGTCCAAGGTTCGTCCGCGTCGCAATGACTCACAGCGTCAACTTTTTTTAGATGCCGCATCGCTACTGTTTATCGAAAAGGGCTTTGGGGGTACCA
>JAYVNK010000229.1:0-4737 GCA_043758475.1 Comamonadaceae bacterium
GAGCAACCGCAAGACCAGGGAAGGAGCAACGCATCCGGATCGCAATGCTCAGTTCGAGCACATCAACACGATGGTCAAGCGGCTTCAGAAACGCGGTCAACCGGTGATATCGGTGGACACAAAGAAGAAGGAACTCGTAGGCCAATTCAAGAACGGTGGACGCGAGTGGCGGCCTTTGGTGAGTCACGATGTCATCATCAGTTTGATTGCGAACACAACAACACAAGCCGGATTGAAAATCCGCGCCGACCTGGATCTCGGCATCTACCCGATCGGCCTGAAGATCACCGACGCCGAGCTGACCGGACTCAATCTCAAGTTGGCCAAGTTTCATGGCGACTGGAACTACACACTCCTGCCTCTACGAAAGAAAACTTGATCAACTTATTTTCACGCGACGCCAAACTGTGGCACCTGCGGGCACTGCAGCGCTGCGTGCGTCGCCTGGCACCAAGGCCAGCATGCGTGTGCTTGACTCAATTCACGAGGACGGGCTGAAGCTGGTCGAAATGTCGCAGGCAAGTCGACATTCCCTTCGTGAAAGCCATCCTGGTTTGCGCGTGGTGCCAGAGGTGTTTTGCGAAATGGCGCGGGCCCCGCGCCCGGCTGTCGCGACGCGGGTGCGAACAAAATCTGGTGCGCTTGCGACGGGTGCTATTCGCAAAATTGTCGCAAGCGATGGGGCTGCCCCGGTGCAGGGCGCAGAGGTGGTGGCTTTCACGGACTTTGCCGGGCGCATCGGCGCTGGCGGCAAAACCCGGGCAGATGGCACGGTGACGCTTAACTTGGGGGCCACGGCGAAAGTTGAGCGCCTCTACGTGTACCCACACGCTGGCTTTTGGCCCTTGCTCAAGAAAAATTTCAGTTTGCCGGTGAGCGCGCCGATCAAGCTCAAGGCGATTGATTTAGCGGCGGTTGACGTGTTGCAATTCATGCGCAAATCAGCCATTGGCAATGACGGCGCAAGCGTTAGGGTCGGCATTATCGACACAGGCTCCGGACTGCACCCGGACCTGTGCATCGCAGGCGGATTCAACGCTGTGCTCGGTGAGTCTGAAGCTGACTTTCTTGACAACGGCGACCAGCATGGCAGTCACGTTGTCGGCATTGTGGGCGCGCGTGGCACGGTGCCCGCCGGTATGCGCGGCTTTGCGCCCAAGGTTGAATTGTTCTCGTACCGTGTCTTTGGCAAAGGGCAAAACGCATCCAATTTCGCCATTGCCAAAGCCATTGATCGGGCCGTGGCTGATGGCTGTGATCTGATCAATATGAGATTGGGCGGTGGCCCTGCGGACCCAGCGATTTCGGGCGAGATTGCGGATGCCCGGGCGGCGGGTGTTGCCGTCATCTGCGCATCGGGCAATGACGGATTGACCGATGTTTCGCAGCCAGGGGCTGATTCCCGGGCGTTGGCAGTGGGTGCTTTTGGGCGAAAGGGGACTTTCCCGCCCGGCACTGCAACTGCGGACGCAGTGGGCAAGCTGGGCAGTCCTGACAAAAACTTCTTCATGGCAAATTTTTCAAACAACGGCCCCAAAATCAGGCGTGCTCTGATGAAATTTTGAAGCTGGCGTTTCTGGCAGCGAAGAAGCTCGGTTTTGGCCCCAATTTCGAAGGATCTGGCTGGATCAAATGAACCGTTGCATTTTGCGATTTTCGGGAATTGGCATGAGTCCCTCTGAAGTGACCGAGCACTTGCAAGGCAGGGCGGGGATCGCAGTGCTTGACACATCTTCAAAGATGTTTTTGATCGAGGGTGCCAAATCGGATATCGAGCTTGCCGCCCAAGACTTGAAAGGATGAAAATTGGTCCCAGAGATCGCCATCCCGCTACCTGATCCGCGTAAGAAGCTTCGGTAGCGGTGCCGCGCGAAACAGCCGCATTCAACCCAGCATCAGCTTATGCACCAAATCCGCCGTGGTGCTGGCCTTGTACTTGCGCATCAGGTGCGCGCGGTAGATTTCGACGGTGCGGTGGCTGATGGACAAGGCACGGCCGATCTCCTTGCTGGTCAGGCCATCCAGCAGGTGCGCGGCTACTTCGCGCTCCCGGGCGGTCAGCTCGGCCTTGACGGGGCGGCTCTGGCTCAGGTCTTCAAATGACCAGATGCCGGCCTCATGCGGGGCGTCGCGGTTCACGGCGCGGCCCGTGACGTGGCACCAGAAGGTCTCGCCCTTGAGCCGGCCGTCCAGGCGCTTCATGATGCGGTTGTCGGCGTATCGGCCGCTGCGGTTCAAAATGGGCAGCATGCGGGTGCCGATACGTTCAAATTCATCAGCGCTGGGGTACAGCACGCGGAATGATTGCCCCACCAGGCGCTCGCGCTGCGTGCCGAACATGTCGCAGACTTGGCTGTTGCAGTCCACAATGCCGCGATTGCTGGAAAGCACCAGGCCTACCGGGGCGAGGTCGAATGCCAGGCGGTAGTTGATGGTGTTGTGGGCAGGGTTGTGCATTACGAAAAACTACGTAGGGAATTACGTAGTATCGTAGGAGAATTAATTCTTCAAAGGAGATATCTCACATGAACAAAATATACCCAAGCGCTGCCAAGGCGCTTGAAGGCGTCATCAAAGATGGCCAACTGCTGGGCGTGGGTGGTTTTGGCCTGTGCGGCATTCCCGAAGCGCTGATTGATGCCCTGCGCGATACCGGTGCGCAAAACCTCACAGCCATTTCCAATAACGCGGGTGTGGACGGCTTTGGCCTGGGCAAGCTGCTGGAGACGCGGCAAGTGAAAAAGATGATCTCAAGCTACGTGGGCGAGAACAAGGAGTTCGAGCGCCAGTACCTTGCGGGTGAACTGCAACTTGAATTCACGCCCCAGGGCACGCTGGCAGAAAAGCTGCGCGCCGGGGGCGCTGGCATTCCCGCCTTCTTCACCAAAACCGGCGTGGGCACGCTGGTGGCCGAAGGCAAGGAACTGCGCGAGTTTGACGGCGAAACCTATGTGATGGAGCGCGCGCTGGTGCCTGATGTGTCACTGGTCAAAGCAGCCGTGGCCGACAAATCTGGCAACCTGCGCTTTAACCTGACGGCGCGCAACTTCAACCCGGCAGTGGCCATGGCCGGCAAGATTTGCGTTGTCGAGGTCGAGAAAATTGTTGAAGTGGGCGAGATTGCGCCCGATGACATCCACCTGCCCGGCATCTACGTGCACCGCATTGTGCTCAATGCCACCCCCGAGAAGCGCATCGAAAAACGAACCATTACAGAGAAAGCGGGGGTGTAATCATGGCCTGGACACAAGACCAAATGGCAGCGCGCGCTGCGCAGGAACTCGAGGACGGTTTTTACGTGAATCTGGGCATTGGCATCCCCACGCTGGTGGCCAATTTTGTACCGGCTGACAAAGAAGTCTGGCTGCAATCAGAGAACGGCATGCTGGGGATTGGCCCGTTCCCGACTGACGACAAGGTTGATGCCGACCTGATCAACGCCGGCAAGCAGACGGTAACCACCATCAAGGGCAGCAGCATTTTTGGCAGCCACGACAGCTTTGCCATGATCCGCGGCGGCAAAATCAACCTCAGCATTCTCGGGGCCATGCAGGTCAGCGAAAAAGGCGACCTGGCCAACTGGATGATTCCCGGCAAGATGGTCAAGGGCATGGGCGGCGCGATGGACCTGGTGGCGGGCGTCAAGCGCGTGATCATCCTGATGGAGCACGTGGCCAAAAAGAAAGACGGTACTGAGGATTTAAAAATCCTCAAACAGTGCAGCCTGCCGTTGACGGGTGTGGGCGTGGTGAACCGCATCATTACCGATTTGGCCGTGATGGATGTGACGCCGCAGGGGCTCAAGGTGGTGGAGTTGGCGCCGGGCGTGACGCGGGAAGCGCTGCAGGCTAAAACAGGGGCTGCGCTGGTTTGACTGGATGAGCATAAACGGGCAGGCCCGTCGACCTTAAACCGCGTTGTTGCGGATTTCGTCATCGGCCAGATTTTCAATCATCGCGAGCATTACTTTGCGGGCGGTCAACAGTTCTTTCGCTGACAGGCCGCGAACGCTGATGTGGTTCGTGTCCTCGGCCAGCGGAACCAGTCTTTTCTTCAATGCGCGGCCTGAGCGCGTCAGGTACACGTAGACGTTTTTGCGGTTGTTGGGCATTTGCCGTCTTTCGATGTAGCCGCGCTCCTGCATCACTTTTATGGCGGCAAACGTGGTGGGTTCCATCACACCAGCCTGCTCGCTCAGTTGTTTTTGGGTCAGGCCGTCACGCTCCCACAAAATTCGCAGAAACGCCCAGTGCCCAAAAGGTACGTCATGCGCGGCCAAGCGCAGCTGCAAAGCCCGCCGGAAAGCCCGCTCGGTATCCCGGATCAAGTGGGCTAAACGGTCGTTGGGGACGGCTTCACGCCAGTGCTTGAGGATATTGTGGATGTCGCTGCTCATGTGTCCAGCAATGCTACCTGATGGCGCATGGACTGGCTTTTCCCGGTTCTGGATGCTTGCAAAATGGCCAGGCACACCTCGGTGGTGGCGCGCGCCCATTCCCCGCTGTGCGTTGGCGGCTTTGCACCCATGACGGCAGCGTAGAGTTCGTCGATGACTTCGCTACGCGGTATCAAAGGTGGACTCAAGGCGTCGAAATGATGTTGCTGATCAGAAAAAATCTCGACTCCCAGCGCTGTTGGCCTGAGGTCGGCCTTTTCACAGCTGACGATGATGTGCCCGAAATGCTGGTGGGCCAGAACTGAGGGTGGGGCTGCCGCGCTATACAGGCTGCCGCCATA
>JAYVNK010000230.1:0-4734 GCA_043758475.1 Comamonadaceae bacterium
GCAGAGCGTGATTTTGAGCGCGTGATTCAGGGCATTGCCCAGTTCGGCATTCACAAAGACCACCATGCAGATGCCGGCTTGAAGGCCGAGACGCTGTCCATCATGCGCGAGGCCGGGCAGCAAGCTGCGGTGCGCCAGTTGAACGCCATCAAGGCGCGGGCTGACCAGCGCGCTTTGCTGCCGCGCATCCAGGGCAAAGCGCTGGTGGTCAGCGCACGCGGTGATGCAGTCGTGCCACCGGCGATGTCTGAAGAAATGGCCGCGTTGCTGCCCAATGCCTCGCTCGAATGGCTGGAGCCTGCGGGCCACATGACACCGCTGGAGCAGCCGGCCGCCTTGGCCAATTTGTTGAGAACCCTGCTATGACACAACGCCGCACCCTGCTTCACACCCTCGCGGCCCTGCCGCTGGCAGTAACACTGCCGAAAGCGCTGGCGCAAAGCTACCCCGACAAACCGGTACGCGTGGTGGTGCCGTTCGCCCCCGGCAACACGCTGGACACGGCTTTGCGACAGGTGGCCGAAGTGTTCAAGGCCAACACCGACCAGCAATGTGGCCGAGTTCGCGGGCTGGACGAAAACCAATCCGGGCAAGGTGTCATTTGCCTCGTTCACTGCAGGCAATTCATCCCACTTTGCCGGCGTGATCCTGAACCAGCGCGCCGGGCTGGACATGACGCACGTGCCATTCAACGGCACACCGACCGCTGTGCAAAACCTGGTGGGTGGTCAGGTCAACGCCGCGTTTCTGCCCCTGCTGGCCGTGAAGCCGCACGTTGATTCGGGCAAGGTCAAGGTGCTGGCCATCACCAGCCCGCAGCGCTCGCCGCTGGCCCCCACGCTTGCAACGTTTCGCGAACAGGGCTACCCCGAGCTGGACATCTACATATGGGCCGCCATTGCTGCCCCGGCAGGCACACCCGATGCGATCATCAGCAAACTCAACGCCGAGTTTGGCAAGGCGCTGCGCAGCGCCGAGATTGGCGATAAGTGGGGCACTATGGGGTTTGAGCCATTGCCGTCCACGCCTGAGGAATTCACGCGGTTTGCGCAGGGGGAGTCGAAGCGGTGGGGCGAGGCAGTGAAGATTTCGGGGTTTAAGGCATCGGAGTGATTGGGGTGGTTTGGTTGAATGCTGGCAAGCCGGGTTTGCGCCCGGCAGCGCGGATGATGCTTACTTCTTTCAACATGTTTAGACCTGCGAGCAGGCCGGGACTCGCCCCGGCAGGCGACGGTCTGGCGTGCGTGTGCGCGGGCGCGGGCGGGCACACCGGCACGCTGTCGCCATTTGCATTTGTGAGTGCGGTGCGCGAGTTTTTTGATGGCCCGATTGTGGTGGGCGGTGCCATCAGCGACGGCTGGGGCGTGGCGGGGGCGATTGCCTGTGGGGCCGACTATGTTTACATGGGCACGCGCTTTATTCCGGTGATGCAGAGCGTGGCGGCACAGGCCTTCAAGCAGATGGTGGTGGACTGCACGGTGGACGATTTGATCGTCAGCGCGGGCATCACCGGCACGCCCGCCAGCTGGCTCAAGCCGTCGCTGCGTGCGCTGGGCATTGACCCCGACAACATGCCCGCCGCGCCTGAGCGCCAGTACGACAGCAGCAAGCCGATCACCGCGCGAAAATGGGTGGATGTGTGGGCCGCAGGGCAGGGCCTGGGCAGCATCAAATCGATTGAGTCAGTCGCAACTGTAGTGGACCGGCTGGCGCAGGAATATGCACAGGCGGTTGATCGAATGACTTCGCTGCGGTACCCGCAGCAATGACTGAAATGACTGAAATGACCGTGATGACAGCGATGACAGCGATGATGCCAATGCGCCTGCGCCAGCACTTCTTTAGGAGCCAAACATGAGTGAACCCGTTTTCATCCTCGGTGGCCACCAGACCGACTTTGCCAAAGTCTGGTCGCGCCAGGGTCAGGACATCTCGGACATGATCCGCGAGACCACGCTGGGCGCGCTGGAGGCCGGCAGAGTGGATGCGTCAAGCATCCAGAGCATCCACGTTGGCAATGCCTTCGGTGAGCTACAGCGCCAGCAGGCGCATCTGGGCTCGATGGTGGCGCAGGTGGTGCCTGAGCTGTGGGGCATACCTGCCATGCGGCACGAAGGGGCCTGTGCGTCGTCCTCTCTGGCCGTGCTGGCGGCAATGGCCGAGATTGAAGCCGGCCGCTACGACTGCGTGCTGGTGGTGGGTGCGGAAGAACTCAAGAATCTGCCCGGTGACGTGGCATCGCAAAACCAGAACGCCGCATCGTGGCAGGGCCATGAAGACATTGCCTGCAAGTTCATGTGGCCCGCAGGTTTTGGCCTGGTGGCGCTGGAGTACGAGCGCCGCTACGGGCTCAACCGAAAGCACCTCAACCGCATTGCCGAACTCAATTACGCCAATGCCAAACGCAACCCGCTGGCGCAGACCCGCAAGTGGGCGTTTGAGCCGGTGAGCTTTACCGACGACGACGAGGCCAACCCGATGATCGAGCCCGGCAGCCGCCGCCAGGATTGCGGGCAGATCACCGACGGCGCCTGCGCGGTGGTGCTGGCATCGGGCCGCTTTGCGCGCGAGCACCGGCTGGACCTGGCCAAACTGCCGCGCATTGCCGGCTGGGGGCACCGCAATGCGGGTTTGAAGCTTAAAGACAAACTCGCCCGCAGTGCCAATGCCATATATGTGTTCCCGGATTTGCGCCAGGCCATTGAAGACGCCTGGGCGCGTGCCGGTGTACCCGGCATTGAGGCGATGGACGGCATCGAGACGCATGACTGCTTCACCACCACCGAGTACGTGGCCCTGGACCATCTGGATTTGACGCCGCCCGGCCAAAGCTGGCAGGCCGTTGAAGACGGCAGCATCGAACGCGGCGGTCGTTGCCCCGTCAACATGAGCGGCGGCCTGATCGGTTGCGGCCACCCGGTCGGTGCGACCGGCACGCGCATGCTGTGGGACGCAGCGCGCCAGGTGACCGACGCGGCGGGCGATTGCCAGATTGAGGGCGCGCGCACCCTTCAGACGCTGAACATCGGTGGCTCGTTTGCAACCGTGGTGAGTTTTGTTGTTACGCGTGGCACCTGACCTCGACCTGACCCGCGACGCGCTGGCCAGCAGCACGCTCAGCCACGGCCTGCACCTGCTGGGAGACCGCTGGACGGTGGCGGTGATCCTCGGTGCCTTTCTGGGCCTGCGCCGCTTTGACGAATGGCAGACGCACCTCAAGATTCCGCGCCATACGCTAACCGGGCGACTGAAGGCGTTGACCGAACTCGGCCTGCTGCAGCAGCGCCCCTACCAGCAGCGCCCGCTGCGCCATGCCTACCACCTCACCGACAAGGGGCTGGCGCTGTACAGCCATGTGCTGATGATGTGGGTGTGGGAGCGCCGCTGGGGCGCACGCCTGCTGGCACTACCGCAGCGCCTGGTCCACCAGACCTGCGGCCATGCGTTTGTGCCGGAGCTGACGTGCACGGCGTGTGGCGACAAGGTGGGTGTGGGCGACCTCACGTTTTCGCTGCGTGTCAATCTTGATCTGCTTGCTGCGATGCATGCGGCGTCACAAGCTGCGGATCACACCGTGCCCGCACTACGCCAGCGTGGTTCCCGCTTGGCCAAACAGGTCAGCGGGAAGGGCGGCAAAGAAGGGCAGGCCGGCCAAGCAGGCCTGGACCTGCGGGCCGACCGCTGGGTGCTGTTGATCGTCTCGGCCATGCTGCTGGGCTGCCACCACTTCGACCAGTTGAGCCACGTGCTAGACATAGGCAGCAGCGTGCTGGCGCGCCGCCTGTCCAGTATGGTGGACTCTGGTCTGCTGCTGTGCCAGATTGATCTGGTGGATGCGCGGCGCAAGGTTTACCGCTTGACCCCAGCCAGCCGCGACCTGTTTGGCTACATCGTGTGCTTTTCAAGCTGGGCCAGCCGCCACCACTTCCAGCAGCCCAGCTCCATCATGCCCACGCACAAGGCCTGCGGCAACTCGTTTGTGCCGCAGGTTGTGTGCAACCATTGCCGGCTGCCCGTTCAGGCCAGGGAGGTCGCATTCACGCAAGGCAAAACTCAAATGCTTCGCAAATAAATGGGTGCGAATGGGCGTTTTATTGGCGTTGACGCTCCTTGAACTGCAATAGCTATACACGTATAGCGAAAGGCCTTGCGTGTTAGCCATCCGACTGCCCGAACCCATTGAATTGCGCCTGAACGCCCTGGCCGAAACCACAGGACGCACCAAAACCACCCTGGCCCGAGAAGCCATTCTGGAATTTATCGACGATCTGGAAGACTTTTACCTGGCCGAAGCGCGCGCGCGAAAGAACCGCAAGACCATCCCGCTGGATGGCGTGGAGCGCCAGCTTGGCCTGGGCCGTTGAATTTGACCCGGATGCCGTCAAAGACCTGAAAAAACTGGACAAACACGTTCAGGTCCGTATTCTCGAATTTCTACGCAAGCGTCTGAGCACGCTTGCCAACCCGCGCGAACTCGGCGAGCCACTGGCGGGCACCCAACCCGGCAACTATTGGAAGTATCGCGTAGGCGACTGGCGCATCATCTGCGACCTGCAAGACCAACGCATCGTGGTCCGGGTATTGCGTGGTTCTGAAGAAGGGGCAAATGTGGGCTGACCCCACAGACAGCACCAAGCGAGCCCACATCAACGGCTGGACCGTGCGGCAGTGCAGGCACCTGGACACCTGCCAGTTCGAGACCCTCATCTAAGCCCGCGTTCCCCAACTCAAATA
>JAYVNK010000231.1:0-14118 GCA_043758475.1 Comamonadaceae bacterium
GAGCAGATCATCCAGATGAGCAATGGCTGCATCTGCTGCACCATCCGCGAAGACCTGCGCGGCGCACTGCGCGACTTGGCCGAGAAAAAGCGCAAGGGCGAGTTGGACTTTGACCGCGTGGTCATCGAGACCACCGGCCTGGCCGACCCCGGCCCGGTGGCGCAGACCTTTTTCATGGACGACGAAATTGCCGAGAGCTACCTGCTGGACTCGATCCTCACGCTGGTAGACGCCAAACACGCCGCTGGCCAGCTCAACGACCGCCAGGAAGCGCGCCGCCAGATTGGCTTTGCCGACCAGATTTTCATCAGCAAGACCGATCTGGTGGCCAAAGACGAGGTGGATGCGCTGATGCACCGCATCAAGCACATGAACCCGCGCGCGCCGCAAAAGGCGGTGCATTTTGGCGAGGTATCGCTGGCCGAGGTGTTTGACCTGCGCGGCTTTAACCTCAACGCCAAGCTGGACATTGACCCTGATTTTCTCAAGGAAGACGAGCATGGCCACGCCGGGCACGACCACGCCGAAAATGAGCACGGCCATGAAGGCCATGACCACGCACCCGGCGAGCAGTGCGACCATCCGTCGCACGCCAAGGAGGCTGGGCACGAAGGGCACGGTCACCACCATCACCACGATGACGACGTGAAAAGCTTTGTCTTCAAGTCAAACCGTGCGTTCGATCCGGCCAAGCTGGAAGATTTTTTGGGGGCCATCGTCAACATTTATGGCCCCAGAATGCTGCGCTACAAGGGCGTGCTGAACATGAAGGGCACTGACCGCAAGGTGATTTTCCAGGGCGTGCACCAGCTCATGGGCAGCGACCTTGGGCCGCCGTGGGGTGCGGATGAGGTGCGCTCCAGCAAGATGGTGTTCATCGGCATTGACCTGCCCAAAGACATCTTCCTGCAAGGCATGGAACAAAGTCTGGTCTAGCAGGCCTCTGGTCTGGGCGCACGGGTAGAAAACGCCCGCCTTGTTGTCTCGATTTTGCAACTGATGATTAGCCGAACGCAGAAACCGGTACACTCGCGCGCCAGTGAAAACTCTGGGGGCCAGCGCGAAAACGCTCGCATTGAGGGTATAACTGCGAAAGATGTCAGCCCGATATCTTTCAACGGTAGGACCGCTGTAACAGCGCATGCGCAGCATTTTTTTCTGCGAGGAGAACAGACGTGAAAGCACAAGCCGGCAAGACCAGTGTTCCTGCAAAAACGCCCGCAAAAGCCAAAGCACAACCTGCAAAAGCCGGGGCAATTGCCCGGCCTGCAAAAAAACCTGTCATGAAACCTGCTGAGAAAACCACTGTAAAGGCAGGCCCTAAATCCGGTGCCCAGCCCACCGTAAAGATCAATCCAAAGGCACCTGCCAAACCAGGTGCCAAGGCCACGACAAAGCCGCCAGCCAAAACTGCGGCCAAGACCCCCGTCACAGCGGCCAAGACATTGGCCACCCAGCCAGCCGCGAAACCCGCCGTGACAGCTAAAAACCAGAAGCCAGTGCCGAAAGTCGCGGCTAAAACAGTGAATTCAGTCTTAAATAAAGCCGCCAAACCCGTCGCCAAGCCAACGGTGCCTGCCGCCGCCAAAACTGTGGCAAAAACAGTCGCCTCCGCTGTTGACAAAAAGGACTTGAAAAGCAAGATCAAAGTCGCAGTTGCCCCAGCGGCCCGTGCTGCAAAAGCCAAGGCGGCCAGTGCTGCGCCAGTGGCAACCCAAGCTGCCAAGCCTGCGGTGCCTGTGGCGACACCCGCTGTTGCAACGGCTGCAACAGTCCCTGTCAAGGCCGGGCGCCCCTCTTCCCGCCTCGCGCAGTTGACGGTGCCCTCGATGGCGCAATCAGTGGCGTCTACAGCGGCAAAATCCAGCTTTACGCAGAGCACTGCGTTGCCGCTGATTGTCCCCCCGCTGCCATCGGCCACCAAGAAAGACCCCAAGCTGGCCAACAACTGGAAGACCAAACCGGTTGAGCAACTCTCAGACGCCGAGTTGCTGTCCATGCCGGATTCGGAGTACATGAATGACAAGCAGATGGCGGTGTTTCGCCTGAAGCTGTCCATCCTCAAGCAGGACATCCTGAACAGCGCCTCCGATACCACCGAGCACCTGCGTGAAGACACGGTGGTGGTGCCTGACCCGGCCGACCGCGCCACAATCGAGGAAGAACATGCGCTGGAGTTGCGCACCCGTGACCGTGAGCGAAAGTTGCTCAAGAAGATCGAGCAGTCAATCAACCGCATTGACGCGGGCGACTACGGCTATTGCGATGAAACCGGAGAGTCGATTGGCGTTGGCCGCCTGCTGGCGCGCCCCACAGCGACCCTGTCGCTGGAAGCGCAGCAGCGGCGTGAGCTCAAACAGAAGATGTTTGGAGATTGAAGACCGCCATGCTTGCCTGCATCTGCAGCGCTGTCTGCGTTAGTGCCAGTTCCAGCATCCGTCCTGGTGCCAGCACCTGCCTGCGCCTGGGCTTCTGACTCGAATTTCCAGCTGAATTTCGAAACCATGGCGATCAAAGACAACAATCCCGGTTTGCTGTCCAAAGTGGCCAAGTTCGTGCGCAATCCGACGACGAATTGGGCCGATCTGGACAGCCGCCAGCCGGAGGCCGAGAGCGGCTACAGCAAGCAGGCGCTCAAGGAAATGATTGAGCGCAAGCGGCAAAACGATTTTGTGCGCAGGCGGGAGTTCGACCAGTTGCGCAAACTGCGTAGCCGTGACCCCACGGCCGGCCTCGACCCGGCCGGACGCCCCTCATTTTTCCAGAGCAGCATTGCCTCCAATACGGGGGAGAGGGCCGTCACCCTCAAGAAGATCGATGAAATCGAAGCCCAGATGTCCAAGCAGTGGTGGAAGGGCAAACACGTTGACGCGCGGGAGAATGGCAGAAGCTTTCCGGTGACGCCCCCGCCGGAAGGCAAAAGCGCTGAGAGTGCGCCCATCACGCTGGCACCTGTGGGCGACGCCAGCACCGGATTTGCGCTGACTCAGCCGTCGCAGCTGCCTTCGGAAGTTGAATTGCAGACCTCTGATTTTGTCTCGACGCAACTGGGCATCAGCAACCCAAAGCTCCATAACATGCCACGACCCGGCGCGACGCCGGCTGCGCACCGGGCACCGGATGGCGGGGGCTCCGGATTCTCGTCGTCCCGGTTATTTGCGGTGGAGCTCAGCGATGATGCCTCCGACCCTGACCTGGAAGATGCAGCCATCCGTTTCGCCAACGGCGACGACGCGGGTGCCGAGGCTGGTTTGCTGGACGCTTTGCGGGGCGACAGCGTGTCGGTCGATCTGGCCGACCTTTGGACCGCAGCGCTGTTTGATTTTTACCGTGCCACCGGCCAGCAGGCCCGCTTTGATGGCATCGCCATTGACTTTGCCGAGCGCTTTGGCCGGTCTGCACCGGCCTGGTTTTCCATGCCCGAACAGCTTGACCTGAAGACCGCGGCCGCACCCGCCAGTGCGTCGGTTGAAGCCCTGCCGGGCAAGGCCATCTGGACCTGCCCACCCAGCCTGGACGTGGCGTCGATGGGAGTGCTGCACCAGGCCCTGGCCGACGCGCCATTGCCCTGGTTCCTGAACTGGAGTCATCTGGTCTCGGTCAAGCCCGATGCGCTGGACTTTTTAAGCCAGCTGTTTGCCAGCTGGTGCTCCCAGCGGGTGCGCTTGCGCTTTGGCGGGGCGGAAAATCTGGACAAGGCGTTGCGCAACTACACCCTGTCGGGTGACAAGGCCGTCAGCACGCTATGGTGGCGGGTCCGGATGGACGCGCTGCGCATCATGCGTCTGCAGGACGAATTCGAGCTTGTTGCGCTGGATTACTGCGTGACCTATGAAGTTTCTCCGCCAGCCTGGCAGGAAGCCCGCTGTGAATACATGACAGACAGCCGCAGTCTGGTCGGCAACGCGGGCGCGGGTGGCCGCAAAGCAGCGGATGCAACAGCCCCGGGCTGGCTGCGCGGTGAAGGCGGCCAGGCCCTGACGGTACCCATCGGCCTGGAAGACGTGCCCGCTGCCGTGGTGGAATTGACCGGCGAAATTGTGGGCGATGCGGCAGACGCGCTGCTCAAGCTGGAGGCTGGCCTGCAAGGGGCGGGCCGCCTCGTCATCTCGTGCGCCAGGCTCATCCGTGTGGACTTTTCGGCGGCTGGCAGCATCCTGAATTGGGTGGCTAGCCGTGAATCCGAGGGTTGCCATGTTCAGTTCAGGGACGTGCACCGGCTTGTTGGGGCATTTTTCAACGTGATTGGCATCAACGAGCACGCGCGCGTGGTGTTGCGCTCGAATTGACATTTTCCTCCCCGCCGTCGTGGCGTGATCTGTTTTGCACTTGCATTGGCCTTGCATTCAAACTTGCATTCGGTCATTGAGCCCTGACTTAAAGCCATCATGGAACAATTTCACGGAACTACCATCATCAGCGTGCGGCGCAAGACGCCCCAGGGCGACCAGGTCGCGATTGGCGGCGATGGCCAGGTCACACTGGGCAACATCGTGGTCAAGGGCACGGCGCGCAAGGTGCGCAAGCTCTACCACGGCAAAGTGCTGGCCGGTTTTGCCGGTGCCACGGCGGACGCGTTTACGCTGTTCGAGCGCTTTGAAGCCAAGCTGGAAAAACACCAGGGGCACTTGGTGCGCGCGGCTATCGAGCTGACCAAAGACTGGCGCACTGACCGCGTGTTGCGCCGCCTGGAGGCCATGCTGGCCGTGGCCGACAAGGAGGCTTCGCTCATCATCACCGGCAATGGCGATGTGCTGGAGCCCGAGAAAGGCATCATCACCATTGGCTCGGGCGGCGCATTTGCCCAGGCCGCAGCCATTGCCCTGCTGGAGCACACGGATTTGTCAGCCCAGGACATCGTTAAAAAATCGCTGGAAATTGCGGGCCAGCTGTGCATCTACACCAACATGAACCACACCATTGAGACATTGGAATGACCCCACAGGAAATCGTTGGTGAACTCGACAAACACATTGTCGGCCAAAGCCAGGCCAAACGCGCCGTGGCCATTGCGCTGCGAAACCGCTGGCGCAGGCAGCAGGTGGAGCCGGGCCTGCGCGCCGAGATCACGCCGAAAAACATCTTGATGATCGGCCCCACAGGGGTTGGCAAAACCGAGATTGCCAGACGTCTGGCGCGCCTGGCGGATGCGCCTTTCATCAAAGTCGAGGCCACCAAGTTCACCGAGGTCGGCTATGTGGGCAAGGATGTGGATGCGATCATCCGCGACTTGGCTGACGTGGCGGTCAAACAGACCCGCGTGGCCGAGATGAAGAAAGTGCGCGCGCGTGCCGAAGACGCCGCTGAGGAGCGGATTCTTGACATTCTGGTGCCCAAGCTGCGGGCGAATTCGTTGGCTTTTCCCAATGAAGACCAGCCCGAGGGCGCGGCCCGGCAAACTTTCAGGAAGAAGCTGCGCGAAGGCCTGCTGAATGACCGCGAGATCGAGATGGACGTGGCGCAATCCCAGCCGCAGCTTGAAATCATGGGCCCGGCCGGCATGGAAGAAATGACCGAGCAATTGCGCGGCATGTTTGGAAACATGGGCCAGCAAAAACGCCAGACCCGCAAGCTCAAGATCAGCGAGGCCTTGAAGCTGGCGGTGGATGAAGAAGCCGCCAAACTGGTTAACGATGAAGAGATCAAGACCCAGGCGCTGCACATGCTGGAGCAAAACGGCATTGTCTTCATCGATGAGATTGACAAGGTCACCTCGCGCAGCGAAGGCAGTGGCGGTGCCGAAGTGTCGCGCCAGGGCGTCCAGCGCGATCTGTTGCCGTTGGTGGAGGGCACCACCGTCTCCACCAAATACGGCATGGTCAAGACCGACCACATTTTGTTCATCGCATCGGGCGCGTTTCACTTGAGCAAACCCAGCGACCTGATTCCCGAGTTGCAGGGGCGCTTTCCGATCCGGGTGGAACTGCAATCGCTTTCGGTGCAGGACTTTGAGGCCATCCTCACGCAAACGCATGCCTCGCTGGTCAAGCAGTATCAGGCCCTGCTGGCCACCGAGAGTGTCACCGTCACGTTCTCCCCAGACGGCATCACCCGGATTGCGCACATTGCGTTTGACGTCAATGAGCGCACCGAGAACATCGGTGCGCGCCGCCTGTCGACGGTGATGGAGCGCTTGCTGGATGAGGTCAGTTTCAACGCCGTGGCGCTGGGAGGCCAGACGATCCTCGTGGATGCCGCTTACGTGGATGCGCGCTTGGGCGAGTTGAGCCGCGACGAAGACCTTTCGCGCTATATCCTGTAACATAAGGGGAGCAATCGCTTTCGCCTGGTTGCAGACGGGCGGCAGCTTTCAAGTGGTCTGCAGCAGGAGACCGCCTTCCCGCCGCTTAACACGCTGTTGCAATCGCTTTTATTCAAGTATTACCTTCATATCACGTGCTAAGTCGTTAATTTAGAACGGTTTTTGTGTCTTCAAGCTCACAAAATTACCTCTAAGTCCTTGATTCCATTGAAAAATTTGTTGCAGGTGACCTCGCATTCTGTCCGTTTGCTGATACAGTGGAAAAATGTGCAATTAAGTGGTAAAAAACACCGTAATTCCACTGTTTTCTTAGGCGATGGGCAAATAAGGGTGCGTTGCAGTGTTTCAAGGGGCTTCTTCAATCAGTCTGGACGCTAAAGGTCGGCTTTCCGTGCCGACCCGGCATCGTGACGTCCTGATCGCCATTGCGGCAGGCCAAATCACGATGACCAAGCACCCACACGGCTGTGTGATGATCTTCCCCCGCCCCGAGTGGGAAAAATTCCGTGACCGCATCGCCGCGCTGCCCATGTCAGCACAATGGTGGAAACGGATATTTCTGGGCAACGCTATGGATATGGAGTTGGACGCGACCGGTCGCGTGCTCGTGTCGCCCGAGCTGCGCGCTGCCGCCAACATCGAGCGGGATACCGTGCTGCTGGGCATGGGCAACCACTTCGAGCTGTGGGACAAAGCCACCCACGACGCCCAGGAAGCCAAGGCCATGCAGGGCGACATGCCTGACGTCTTCAAAGACTTTTCCTTTTGAAAGCCGATGGTGGACACCCCATGGTCGCATACCACGGTCTTGTTGAACGAAGCGGTGGAGGCGCTTCTCGGTTCTGCGCCGGATTCAGGCTCGGGCACCTACATCGATGCGACTTATGGCCGTGGCGGGCATTCGCGGCTGCTTCTCTCAAGGCTGTCTGCGCAAGGCCGTCTGATCGCCTTCGACAAGGACCCCGATGCCGTGGCAGCCGCAACGCACATCACCGACCCGCGCTTCACGATTCGCCACCAGGGCTTCAACCAGCTTGCGCGCCAGGAGGCAGCCAGTGCGGCGGGCATTTTGATGGATCTGGGCATAAGTTCGCCCCAGATCGACAACCCCGCGCGGGGTTTCAGTTTCAGGTTCGAAGGCCCGCTGGACATGCGCATGGACACCACGCGCGGCCAGAGCGTGGCGCAGTGGCTGGCCACGGCAGAGGCCGACACAATAGCGGAGGTGATACGTGACTATGGTGAAGAACGGTTTGCTGGGCCCATTGCAAAGGCGATTGTTGCTCGCCGACAGGCACGGGGCCCAATTTCAACCACCACCGAGCTGGCCCAGCTCGTGGCTGGCACGGTCAAAACCCGCGAGTCGGGCCAGAACCCTGCAACGCGCACATTTCAGGCTCTTCGGATTTTCATCAACGCCGAGCTTGAAGAGCTGCAACAGGCGTTAGAGGCCAGTCTTGATGTATTGCAGCCTGGAGGGCATCTCGTCGTGATCAGTTTTCACTCGCTGGAAGACCGCATCGTGAAGCAGTTCATCGCGAAGCATTCGCGTGATGGATTCGACCGGCGGGCACCATTTGCAGCGCCAAAAATCATGAAGCTGAAGGCGCTTGGCAGGGTCAAGCCGAGCGCTGCCGAGGTCACGGACAACGCCCGCTCCCGCAGCGCGGTGATGCGTGTGGCGCAGAGGATGGCGTCATGACCAGGTTGAACCTGGTTTTATTGCTCGCCGTGATGGCCAGCGCGCTGTATCTGGTGAGCGTGCAGTACGAGTCGCGCCGGCTGTTTTCGGCCATTGACCGGGCCAATTCAGAGGCGCACAAAATCGACGCCGACAGTGACCGGCTTCAAGTGGAAAAGCGCGCGCAGGCCACGCCGTTGCGCGTTGAAAAGCTGGCGAAAGAGCAGTTGCTGATGCGCACCGCGACACCCGCCATCACCCAGTATGTGACGTATTCGACAGAGGGCAAACCATGAGCCGCAGCGTCGCTTACACCTCCAGCCCGCTTCTGGCCAGCCGCACCCCGGTGTGGCGCAGCAAGTTCATTGTGGCCGCTGTTGCCATGGGCTTTGTCGGCTTGGCGGCGCGCGCAGCCTACATCCAGGTCGTGTCCAATGAGTTTTACCAGAAGCAGGGCGAAGTGCGGTTTGCCCGCACGCTGGAGCTGCCTGCCAACCGCGGGCGGATTCTAGACCGCAATGGCCTGATTCTGGCATCCAGCGTGCCGGTGCCCAGCATTTGGGCGATTCCCGAAGATGTGAATCTGGACAAGAAGCAGGCAGTGCAATTGGCCAAGCTGCTGGAGATACCGGTCATCGAGCTGAATAAAAAACTCGCCGATGACGACAAGACGTTTGTCTGGCTGAAGCGCCAGGTCGATGACTCTGTGGCCCAGCAAATTGCTGCCATGGGGCTCAAAGGCATTTCCCAGCGCAAGGAATACAAGCGGCAGTATCCCGAGCGGGAGGCCGCCGCCCACGTGGTCGGCTTTACCAATGTGGAAGATGTCGGCCAGGAGGGCGTAGAGCTCTCCTTCAACAAAGAGCTGGGCGGGCGGGCGGGCACGCGCCGGGTCATCAAGGACCGCATGGGCCGCGTGGTGGAGGCCGTAGGCGAGACCACGCCACCGGTAGCCGGGCGCGACTTGCAGCTCAGCATCGACAGCAAAGTCCAGTTTTTCGCTTACCAGAAACTGCGCGATGCGGTGACTGTCAACAAGGCCAAGGCCGGCAGTGTCGTGGTGCTCGACGCCATCACCGGTGAGGTCCTGGCGCTGGCAAACTACCCGAGTTACACGCCGGACAAGCGGCGCAACCTGAGTGGCGAGCAGTTGCGCAACCGGGCGCTGACCGATACCTTTGAACCGGGTTCCGTCATGAAACCGTTCACGGTCGGACTGGGCCTGGAGACGGGCCGCGTAACGCCCCTGAGCCTGATTGACACCGGCGCGGGCAGGCTGCCTTTTGGGGGATCGACGATTTCAGATTCGCATGCCAACGGCGTGTTGACGGTGGAAGGCGTGATCCAGAAATCCAGCAATATTGGCACCACCAAGATCGCCATGCAAATGCCGGCGCGCGAGATGTGGGAGCTGTTTTCACAAGCCGGTTTTGGGCAAAAACCGCAGATCAGTTTTCCTGGCGCGGTGTCGGGCAAGCTGCGCCCCTACAAAACCTGGAAGCCGATTGAACAGGCCACCATGTCATATGGCTATGGGCTGTCGGCCTCGCTGTTCCAGATGGCCCGCTCTTACACCGTGTTTTCGCACGATGGCCAGATCATTCCGGTCACCATGCTCAAGTCGGCCGAGCCCGCCGTGGGCGTGCAGGTGCTGTCGGCCAAAACAGCCGCCCAGGTGCGCAAGATGCTGCAAATGGCGGCGGGGCCCGGCGGCACGGGCCAACTGGCGCAGACCATGGGCTATTCGGTGGGCGGCAAATCGGGCACGGCCTACAAGCAGGTTGGCAAGAGCTACGGCACTGACAAGAACCGCAAGTACCGGGGCTGGTTCGTCGGCATGGCGCCCATTGAAAACCCGCGCATCATTGTGGCCGTGATGATTGACGAGCCCAGTGCCGGTCAGTACTTTGGTGGCAAGGTGGCGGCACCCGTGTTCCGCGAGGTGGTGCAGCAGACATTGCGCATGATGGGCGTGCAGCCTGACATGGCGGTCATCCCGCAAATTGTGGCGCCAGTGGAGGAAAGCATTTGATGCTTGAACTCCACGAGCCGTCCCGTGCTGCTCGCTGGCTGCACCGCCGCGTGACTGGCGCGCTGCGCACGGACAGCCGCAGGGTGATCCCGGGGGACGGTTTCATCGCGTGGCCCGGTGCCGCAACTGATGGCCGCCGCCATGTTGCGGCGGCCCTGCAAAATGGTGCCAGCGCCTGTCTGGTTGAACACGCCGGCGTTGACGCCTTTGGCTTTGACAATGAGGCCATTGCCGCCTACCCGCAGCTCAAAGCTGCCACGGGCCCGATAGCCGCTGCGTATTTTGAACAGCCCACCCAGCAGCTTGACGTGATTGCCATCACTGGCACCAATGGCAAAACCTCCATTGCCTGGTGGTTGGCTCACGCGCTATCAAATACAAAGCATAATACTTATATTCCATGTGGTCTTGTGGGTACACTAGGTATCGGCTGGCCACGATATGATGCTACGGGTGGGCATTTTTCACTTGACGTTGTGGCCAATGGCCTGACCACGCCTGACCCCGTGCTGCTGCAGCAAAACTTCCGCGACATGGCGGACGCTGGCGTGCGGGCCTGCGCGATTGAGGCCTCAAGCATCGGCATTGAAGAACAGCGCCTGGACGGTACACGCATCCGCACGGCAGTCTTCACCAATTTCACGCAGGACCACCTTGATTACCATGGATCGATGCAGGCCTACTGGCAAGCCAAAGCGTTGCTGTTTGAATGGCCCGGCCTGAGGTCAGCCGTGGTCAACATTGATGATGCCAAAGGGATTCAACTGGTCGCATCGCTGCGTGCAGAAAAGGATGCCCACGCGGATGCCCGCCAGGACGCTGGCCTGAATGTTCAGGCGCTTGACCTGTGGACGGTGTCGTGCACCGGCCCCGCGCGATTGGAGGCCCGCGACATCACTTATGGTGCAGCGGGTCTTCATTTCTGCGTGGCGGAAGGCGATGCCCAGCATGCGCTCGCCACCCATTTGATTGGGCAGTACAACGTCTCCAACCTGCTGTGCGTGATGGCGGCGATGCGCTCCCTTGGCGTGCCGTTGGCCGCATGCGTGGCGGCCTGCCACGCGCTGCTGCCGGTGCCTGGGCGAATGGAATTCCAGGGCGGACCAGGCCAGCCGCTGGTGGCCGTGGACTACGCCCACACGCCAGACGCGCTGGGCCACGCGCTGCAGGCACTGCGTCCGCTGGTGGCGCAGCGCGGCGGACAGCTGTGGTGTGTGTTCGGCTGCGGCGGCGACCGCGATCCGATCAAGCGTCCGCTGATGGGTGCCATGGCGGCCAGGCATGCCGACAGGGTGATCGTCACCAACGACAACCCGCGCAGTGAACAGCCGCAAGCCGTCATCAGCCAGACTTTGCGGGGTCTGGTCGGGTTTGAGCCCGTCGTGGTCCAGCCTGATCGCGCCCTTGCGATTGCACAGGCGCTGGCCCAGGCCGATGCCCGGGATGTGGTGCTTGTGGCGGGCAAGGGGCATGAGGACTACCAGGAGGTGGCTGGCGTCAAGCAGCCATTTTCTGACCGGGTGCAGGTGGCCCGCGCGCTGCAAGACTGGACCGCACCTGCGCGACCTGAGGTTTCAAAACCGGGAGCGGGCACATGACTGTGAGCATGGGCGACATGAAGCCCCCCATGATGACGCTGCAACACGCATTGCAGTGGCTACCAGCCGCCGAGCTTGAAGGCGACGGTGTCACCACGGTGAAGCGCGTGCACACCGACACCCGCAGCATCGAGCCGGGCGACCTGTTTGTCGCGCTTAAGGGTGAGCGCTTTGATGCCAATGATTTCCTTGTAGAGGCGAAGGCCAAAGGTGCCGCTGCCGCCCTGTGCCATTCCCAGGTCCAACTGGAGCAGGCTGGCCTGCCTGGCTTGGTGGTCGAAGACACCAGACTGGCCCTGGGCCAACTGGCCAGCGGCTGGCGTTCACAGTTCAGGCTGCCGCTGATTGCAGTTACAGGCAGCAATGGCAAAACCACGGTTACGCAGATGATCGCCGCCATCCTGCGGGCCTATGCGCCCGACGCCATGCTGGCGACGCAGGGCAATTTCAACAACGACATTGGCGTGCCGCTCACGCTACTGCGGCTGCGCACAACCCACTGCATGGCAGTGGTTGAGCTGGGCATGAACCATCCCGGCGAGATTGCGCTGCTGGCTGGCATGGCCCGGCCAACGGTGGCGCTGGTGAACAACGCCCAACGCGAGCACCTGGAGTTCATGGCTACGCTGGAGGCCGTTGCCGCCGAGAACGGTGCTGTGATTGAGTCACTGGCGGGCAATGGCGTTGCTGTGTTTCCGCAAGACGATGCCTTTGCGCCGCTGTGGCAAGCGTTAGCCGGGCAGCGACCCCACTTGACGTTTGCCATTGCGCCAGACAGGGCTGCAGATGCCGCCATGGAGACCGCCGTAGGGGGCGACGCGGGGGCCGACGTTGTCTGCGCCGCCGCTCTCTGGAACGCCGATGCCTGGCAGGTGAGCGCCAACACACCCGTTGGCCCGCTGACTTTTGCGCTGCACGTGGCCGGTCTGCACAACGTCAAGAATTCCCTGGCCGCCATCGCCTGCACCTTGGCCGCTGGCGTGCCGCTGGCGACCATCGCTCGCGGGCTGGAAGGGTTTGAACCCGTCAAAGGCCGCTCGCGGGCGCTGTCGGGTGTGCTCAGCGGGCGCGCCTACACGCTCGTGGATGACACCTACAACGCCAATCCCGACTCCGTGCGCGCTGCCATCGATGTGCTGGCTGGCTTGCCCGGCCCGCGCCTGCTGGTGCTGGGTGACATGGGCGAGGTGGGCATGCAAGGACCCCAGTTTCATGCCGAGGCGGGTGATTACGCCAAAGCGCGGGGCATCGAGAACCTGTTCACGCTGGGGGAGCTGTCGGCGACCGCCAGCAGCCAATTTGGCGCAGGCCGGCACTTCACTGACATTGACTCTCTGAACAAGGCGGTTGTGGGCCGCATGGGCCGGTGCAGCAGCGTGTTGGTCAAGGGCTCGCGGTTCATGAAGATGGAGCGCGTGGTTGAGGCCTTCACGGCCTATGCGCAACTGCATCAGGAGGCGCAATGCTCCTAACCTTTGCTCAGTGGCTGCAGACGCTGTCGCCGGAATTCGGATTTTTCCGCGTGTTCCAGTACCTGACGTTTCGCGCCGTGATGGCTGCCCTCACCGCCTTGTTGATGGGCCTGGCGGCCGGGCCGTGGGTGATCCGCCGTCTGGCCCGGCTCAAGATTGGCCAGCCCGTGCGAGGCTACGGCATGGAAAGCCACCTGTACAAAAGCGGCACGCCCACCATGGGCGGCGTGCTGATTTTGCTTTGCATCGCAGTCTCCACGCTGCTGTGGGCAGATCTGACCAACCGCTTTGTCTGGATTGTGCTGCTGGTCACACTGGGCTTTGGTGCCATCGGCTGGGCCGACGACTGGCGCAAGGTCGTCAACAAAGACCCCGAAGGCATGCCTTCGCGCGAGAAATACCTGTGGCAGTCCCTGATTGGCCTGGTGGCCGCGCTCTATCTGGTGTTCAGCATTTCCGAGAACTCCAATATGCGTGTTCTTGAGCTTTTCTTCAAGTGGGTTCAGTCGGGTTTCGACTTGAACCTGCCGCCCAAGGCCGGATTGCAGCTGCCTTTCTTCAAGGAAGTCAGCTACCCTCTGGGCGTTCTCGGATTCGTCGTGCTGACCTACCTGGTGATTGTTGGCTCCAGCAATGCGGTCAATCTGACCGACGGCCTGGATGGTCTGGCCATCATGCCTGTCGTGATGGTGGGCTCTGCGCTGGGCGTATTTGCTTATGTCACCGGCAGTTCGGTTTACTCGAAATACCTGTTCTTCCCGCACATTCCGGGCTCTGGTGAGTTGCTAATCTTCTGTTCTGCCATGGCCGGTGCCGGCCTCGCGTTTCTATGGTTCAACACCCATCCGGCACAGGTGTTCATGGGGGACGTCGGCGCGCTGGCACTGGGCGGCGCGTTGGGCACCATTGCGGTCATCGTACGGCAGGAGATCGTGCTGTCCATCATGGGTGGCATCTTCGTCGTCGAGGCGCTTTCGGTCATGCTGCAGGTGACCTGGTTCAAGTACACCAAAAAGAAATATGGCGAAGGCCGCCGTATTTTGAAGATGGCACCCCTGCATCACCATTTC
This sequence comes from Comamonadaceae bacterium, assembly GCA_043758475.1. Taxonomy (GTDB): domain Bacteria; phylum Pseudomonadota; class Gammaproteobacteria; order Burkholderiales; family Burkholderiaceae_C; genus JANYCG01. Next base: position 14,116 of record JAYVNK010000231.1, read on the forward strand.
GAG
>JAYVNK010000232.1:0-4711 GCA_043758475.1 Comamonadaceae bacterium
CCAGCAATGAATATCCAATCCGTTCGTATCAAGAACTTCCGTGCGTTAAAAGACGTGACGATTCCCTTCGATTCAGTCACGACCTTCATCGGGCCGAACGGCGCCGGTAAGTCAACTGTGCTTCGTGCACTCGACTGGTTTTTTAACGGTAAGCCGAATTCGCTGACCGAAAAGGACTGTTCCTTTGGGGTGAATGACGAAGACATCGAGGTGCGGGTCACATTCGGGAATCTCACCGAAAAGGATCGAACCGAGCTTGGCAAGTACGCTCCGGCTGGAGTGACGACATTTACCGCGTGGAAGCGTCGAGGCCCAGACGGGGCAGATAGCTTGTCTGCGAACTCCAAGAGCTATGCGCCCTTCAACGCCATCCGCATTAAGGTATCGGCTGGCGACAAAAAGGCCGCTTTCAACGATCTGCGGACGGTAGATTCGTCACTGGGGCTTCCGGCTTGGAGCAGCGTCGATGCTGCCAATCAAGCGATGACGACTTGGGAGGCTGCCCACCACGAGCCGCCGGGTCAAACGCTCCTTCAACAGCCACGCGCCCAGCCACGCCACACAAGCAACTCCCGATGCATCAAGAAGTGCGGTCACGGTGGCGGAGGCGGAGGCCTGGGTCATGGTCCATAGTGCTATGCCGCAGGAATTCAACGTCACCCCAATCAGCTTGGAATATGTAAATATTTACTTTACACTCCGTTTCATGATCGAGTCTTTCAGGCACAAAGGCTTTCTAGAGCTTTTCGAGAAAGGCTCCAGCCCTAAGGTACAAAAAGCCTTGGCTGAGAGAACACTTCGCCGGCTTGATGCCATTGACGTTGCAAATACACCGGAGGCTTTTAATATCCTTGGCTTTGACTTCCGCAGGCTGCAGGGCAAGCCAAAACGCTTAAGTGTGCATGTGAACGGTCCGTGGTGCATCACCTTTGAATGGCAGGGCGAGCACGCGGTCAAGGTTGATTTTGAGAACTATCACTAGGAGTGAAACATGCGTAAACGTGTACCCACCCATCCGGGCGCTGTCCTGCGGGAAGATGTGCTGCCCAGTTTGCCGGGCATGTCGGTGAGCGCTTTCGCCCGCAGCTTGGGCGTTTCCCGTCAAACGCTGCACGCTGTGCTGGCCGAGCGCAGTGGCGTCTCGGCGGAGATGGCGCTGCGTCTGGGAACGCTCCTGGGCAATGGTGCCCAACTCTGGCTGGATATGCAGACCCGGTTTGACCTTTGGCAGGCCGAGATCAAACTGCGCGATGAACTCGGCCAGATGAAGCCGCTTGAACAGTTGGCGATGGCCTGATCAAAAAAAATCGATCAGGCAGGCTTTGATGCGGAATGCATCAAATCTCACGCCTACCTCACGCCTACCTCACGCCAACCGCAGCGCCATCACCGCCGCAACATGGGTCAGCGTCGCCACCCCCTTGCGGCGCGGTGAGAAATGCCAGCGCTGGCGAGCAACAGCGCTGGCCGGATCACGCCAGCACCTCCAGCCCGTGCTTTTTTACGACGGCCAGCAACTTCAGCGCCATCCCGCTGGGTTGCTTGCTGCCAGACTCCCATTTTTGAACAGTCGACTCGCTCGTGTTGAGGTACTTGGCAAAAACCGGCTGGCTGACATGCGCACTTTCGCGAATCCGCTTGATCTGGATTGGCTTAAGAAGGCCAGGCGTTGCCAGGCACAAGGCGTCAAAATTGCGCAGGGTGACAGGGCCAATTGCGCCAACCCTTTGAAGCGCTTTAGCCGACGTGTGAATTGCCTCAAGGGCATCACTTTTGAACTTGGTTTTTGCTGTCATCGCATATCTCCTGAAAGTCGTTGGCGGCCAACAATTGGTTTAACTTCGGCTCGGTCAATCCCGCGTAGCTCTTTGCGAGCAGACGAAAAGCAATCAACTCGTCCCCAGTTATGTTGTCGCGATCTTTTTTGGCGTAAAGGAACTCGAAAATTCAGTGCTTTGTGCCCTTGGCAAGAACGATGGATCGGTGTTGGTTGTCGTTGAGCCGTTTCTTGAATACCCCGCCACCCAGATCATCGGCCTGACCCAGCATCACCTGCTGGACAGCGGCGCATAGAGCTTGACTCTTGATTTTGGCCTTCTTCGCGTCCTTTGAAAATCGCGCAGTCATGAAAATGCGATTTTGTGAGCCAGGGAACATAGCACAGTGTAGCACCAGGTGCCACCCAATTCAATGGTAATTTTTTTGGATTCACGCCAACCGCAGCGCCATCACCCCCGCAACAATGGTCAGCGTGCCCACCACGCGCCGCCGGGTAAAACGCTCCTTCAGCAGCCACACGCCCAGCAACGCCGCAAACAGCACCGATGTCTCGCGCAGCGCGGCCACGGTGGCGACCGGGGCCTGGGTCATGGCCCAAAGCGCAATGCCGTAGGATGCCAGCGAAGCCGCTGCGCCGCCCAGTGCCACGGGCCATCGTCTGATTGCGTAGGCGTAAACAGTAAGCCATTGCATTGGACCATTGCGACCAGCCGCGCCGCGCCAGGACGAAGAAAGCGAATGGACTTGCTGCGCAGCTTGACCTGGGCGAATTTGGCTGCGAGGGACTATTCGTCATCTGCGTGATTCGGGTCATCCTCACCTGTAGCAAGCGGAAACTAGGAGTGTTTTCGTTCAATGACCCCGTACAGTATGCATACTATGCTATTATGTATATAGTGAAATAATTCTTGTACGGTGCCCGTCATCAGCCTGTAGCGTGGCGCGAGCCGCAATGACAGTAAGATGATGTGGAGCCAGACAAACCCGCAAAAAACATGAAAGGCCCAGCACCATGCCCCTACTGCACAGACTGTTTCTGACAGCCGCAACCGCCACCTTCGCCGCTGCCGCGCTGCAAGGCTGCGCGCCGCTGATGACGCAAAGCCCGCAAGGCAGCATCCGCCCGCTCAACGCGGTGGCCGACGGGGAGGACAAGCACCTCATGCTGTTCGGGCATGACGTGGTGTCTTATTTCACCGAGAACAAACACCGCCTGGGCAGCCCTGCCATCAAGACCGTGATGGACGGCGTGACCTTCCGTTTTGCCACAGCTGAGCACAAGGCGCTGTTTGACAAAGAGCCCGCCAAATACATGCCGCAGTTCAACGGCTACTGCGCCAACGGCATCGTCTACGGCATTCCGTGGGGGGGCGACGCCGACTCATGGCGCATCATCGACGGCAAGCTCTACATGTTTGGTGGCCAGGGCTCGCGCGATGGTTTCTATGTAGACGTGCCGCGCAACATGGCCTACGCCAACAAGTACTGGAACGAAGAGGTCAAAGGCTCCAACGCCTTTGTGCAGCGCGTCAAGCGCTTCATCGTCAACCGGGTGCCGCATTACCAGACGGGCGAGCAGCTGGCGGATGAAGTCAAGCGCACTGGCGCAGGAAAGTCATGATTGACCGCGAGCTTGACATCCCCACGCCCGATGGCGTGATGAACACGTTTGTGACGCACCCTGAAGAAGGCGGCCCGCACCCGGCCATCATTTTCTACATGGACGCACCGGGCAAGCGCGAAGAGCTGCACGACATGGCGCGCCGGCTGGCGGCCACGGGTTACTGCGTGATCCTGCCCAACCTGTATTACCGGCGCAGCCGGGACTACATGCTGATGGGCCGGACCGAGCCCGAGATGGCCGTGATGTTTGCGCACATGCATTCGCTCAAGCGGCCAATGATTCTCTCGGACACGCAGGCCATGCTGGACTTCATTGACAAAGACCCGGCTGCAGCGTCAGGGCCAGACTCCAAGGTCGGCGTGGTGGGCTACTGCATGAGCGGGCCGTTCATCTTCTGGGCGGCTGAGGCGCACCCAGACCGCATTGCGGCTGCCGCCAGTTTCCACGGCGTCAGTCTGTGCACGGATGACCCCGATTCGCCGCACAAATCCGCCCACCTCATCAAGGCCGAGCTGTACGTGGGCGCCGCTGAGACCGACGTCTATGCCCCCACCGAGATGATCAACGCGCTGGACGCACACCTCAAAACCACCGGCATCCGCCACCGGGTCGAGTGGTACCCCGGCACGCACCACGGCTTTGTGTTCCCCAAGCGCGAGGGCGTGTACGACAAGGCCTCGGCGGAACGGCACTGGGAGCGGCTGCATGCGCTGTTTGTGCGCAACCTCTGACCCCGCCACGGTCTCTTTTTCCCTAGTTGCTATGGTATTTGTACTTGACTGTGTATATTTGACAAGGGCTAGAGCACTGTTTTATTCCTAAATTGGCATTTGACGAGGTGCCAGGAACAGGTCAAAATCAACGGGCGAGATTTTTCGTTCCGTGGCATCCATCGCAACACATGGCACAAGCACGCAGAACATCGCCCTGGCTGGTGCGCATCAACTACCGCATGCGTACGCTGTCTTTTGCCATGGCATTTGCGGCAATTTATGTGCACATTGCGGGTAAAAATATCGCCCCGGCTGCGTGGCTGCTGATGGGCCTGATGTTTCTGGTGTATCCCCATGTGCAGTACTGGCGTGTGTGCCGCTCTGCCAACCCTTTGCGTGCGGAAATGCAGAACCTGATGGTTGATTCCGTGCTGCTGGGCGCGGTGGTGGCGGCAATCGGGTTTCCGATATGGATCGGTTTCTCGGTGGCCATTGCGGCCCTGACCAACAATGCCATCAACAAAGGCTGGCGCGGCGTGCTGGAGAGCGCACTGGCGCTGGCGGCGGGCGCGCTTGCCTGGGTGGCCCTCATGGG
>JAYVNK010000233.1:0-4704 GCA_043758475.1 Comamonadaceae bacterium
ACGCTGGCTGACGCCAGGCAATGGGGTTTGGGTCACAACATCGATCTGTCGCAAGGATCGCACGCGGTCGCCCTCTTCAGCCGTCTGCGCGTGGGCACGTCCCGAGACCAGGCATGAACCGATCATCAAGCCCAGCAAACCACGCGCCGCAACAAGACGGTGCCGGGATAATGTCCATACTTCTTTCCGCATGTGTGATTTCCCCTGGTGATCTTCAGTCGTCCACCACGACGCTGTGCGGCACGCGTCCGGCCTTTACCGTCTTAAAGGCTTTCATCTTCACCGTATCGATCAAACTCATGTCGTCCGACAAGCCGTTGGTGACATAAAGGGTCTGCCCGTTGCGCGACAGCGCCAGTCCCCAGGCCCGCTTGCCGGACAGCATGTAGCCACGCACCTGGCGACTGGTCACATCCACCGCAGCCACATGGTTGGCTTTACCCAGCCCCACGTAGGCCGTCTTGCCGTCGGACGACAAAACCATTCCTACCGGCGTGACATCTTCGGTGCGCATACCCGGCGGCTTGAAATCAATGGTGGCCTGCACCGTATGGTCGCTCAAGCGGATAACGCTGACACTGGCACCCAGCTCGTTGGTGACCCATAACTCTCCGGCACCCGTCAGCAGAAAACGCCGGGGCCGCTGGCCCACCGAAACGTTCTTGACAACCTTGTGGCTTGCCACGTCAATAACATGTACCAGGCTGGAGACCTCGGAGGCAACATAAACCAGCTTGCCGTCGGCGCTAGCCTTGACGCCCTCAGGCTCGCTACCCACCTTGACTTCAAAGGATTTTTTCCGCGCCACCAGATCGTAGGCAGACAGCGTCCCCTCCTCCTCATTGGAGGCGTAGAGCGTGCGTCCGTCGGGGCTGATGTCAAACATTTCAGGGGAGCCGCCCACATTGAGCTTTTCGGTGATTTTTTTCTGGGCGATGTCCCATACGACGATACGGCCTTCGTCGCTGCAGGCCACCAGTAACTGCTTGCGGTCAGGCGTGAGTTGCATATGACGGGGACGCTTGCAAAGGGCCATCGAGTTGACCACCTCGCCCCTGGAAGCATCCAGCACGAACAGCGCATTGTCTTTTTCCGACGAAACGAATACCTGACCGGTGTCGCGCGCCTGCGCCGCTAGCGGCAGCAGCAGTGCCAACGCTGCCGCAGCGGCGCAGCGTCGTGCGAAATCGCTCCGCTTTACTTTCAACTTTGTCATGAACGAGCTCCTGTCAGTTTGAGAAAAGCAGCCTCAAGCCCCGGCTGCTTTTGCTGTTCGCACAGTTCTGCGGCCCCCCCGTCGAAAAGCACCCGGCCCTTGTCAAGCACCACGATCCGATGCGCACGCTCCGCCTCGCCAACCAGATGCGTGGCCCACAGCACCCCCAAGCCGCGCGTTTGCGTGAGCCTTACCACTTCGTCAATCAGTTGCGTGCGCGAAGCTGGATCCAGCCCCACGGTGGCCTCGTCCATCAGGAGCAGGCTTGGCTCATGCAAGAGCGCTCGCAGCAGCTCAACCTTGCGCCGGTTACCACCTGACAGACTGCGGGTGGGCAGGTCGGCCATTTCCTGCAATGAAAAATGCGCCAGCAACTGCGTGATACGACGTGAAGATTCGCGGCGCGGCAAGCCGTGCAGATCCGCATGAAAGCGCAGGTTGGCACGTACGGAAAGATTCAGGTCGAGCGCCATCTGCTGGAAGACAACGCCCAGACGCGCCAGCGCCGAAACCGGGTTGCGATGCATGTCCGCACCCAGAACCTCGACTTGCCCCGCATCTGCCACAAACAGTCCCGTGAGTATCTGGAACAAGGTGGATTTTCCGGCGCCGTTCGGCCCCAGCAATGCCACCATCTCGCCAGGCGCAACCTGCAGCGAAATACCCGCCAGCGCGTGTGTCGAACCGAAGCTCTTCTTCACATCGCGGCAAACCAGCGCGGGGGCGGAGTCTTGCGTCATGGCTCAGTTGGTTTTTCCAGCGTCGATGCCCAGCCCCAGGCGCGCCAGCAGCAGCCGCTCCCGGGCCGAGACCTCGCGCACTTTTCGCGCGTAGTCTGCGGTTCCCAGATACGCCGGTTCCTGGTCATACCTGGCCATCTCGCTCAAGTGCTGCGGATCAAACATGGCGTTCTTGAAAGCATCGTGAAGTTTTTTGATGATCGCAACGTCCACCGCCGCAGGCACGCCGATGCCGTAGGGTGAGTTGTGTACCGCATTGGCATACCCCAATTCCATCAAGGTCGGCACCTGGGGCCAGCGCTTGCTGCGCTCTGCGCTGAAAACCGCCAGCAAACGCAGCTTGCCCGCTTCCACGTAGGGCGCAAATCCGGTCGAATTGACGCCGGCCATCAAGGTCTGACCCGCGACCGCCAACATCTGATCGGCCGTGCCCTTGTAGGGCACATGGATGTAGGTCACCGCTTCACTGCCCATGATCTCCTCCATCGCCAAATGCGCCGTCGTTCCAATTCCGGTGGAGCCAACACTCAGGCGCCGGGGATGTGCACGCGCCCAGGCAATCATTTCCTGCAAATTTTGAAACGGGCTTTCAGTAGCCACCACGATACCGAACGTGACGCCAGAAATCTGCAACACAGGTGCGATATCGCGCAGGGGATCCCAAGTCACACGCTGCATGAACGGAAACCGGTAAAGCGTGATGGGCAACTGGCCGATGGTGTAGCCATCGGCCAGGGCTGCGCGCAACGCAGGGCCAACCAGGGTCCCAGCCGCGCCAGGCCGGTTCTCCACCACGACGGGCTTGCCCAGCTGCCGCGCCGCCAGGTCGGCGAGAATCCGCATCGTGATATCGGTAGCGCCGCCGGCTGGCCAGGGGACAATCAGGGTGATCGGGCGAGAAGGAAAAGCCGATGGCAACTCTGCGGCATGCAGGTTGTACTGACCGCCACCCATCAAAACCGTAGCCATGGTCAAAACCAGTCGTCGGCGCGACAGGCTTTTTCCGCACAAACCATCGCCCGCCGTAGCCGCTGCAGAAGGTCGGAATGGACCGGGCGTCAGCAAGGTTACTGCCTTCAGGCCTGGCGCGTCACAAAATACGCGACTACAGCTACCAGCACGACACCGGTCGCCCAAGCCCAGGCCGGAACCCTGGTTTTACCGTTCGCCGCGACGGTCGCTGAAGGCGCCGTAACGCCGGCTTTCGCTGCGTAGCTTTCCGGATGCTGGCGCTGCATTTCTTCGTCGAAGCGCCTGAAGAAATCTTCTGCCATGGACTTGGCCGCGCCATCGATCAGCCGCTGACCCAGCTGGGCGATCTTGCCCCCCACCGAGGCATGCACCGTGTAGGACAGCTCGCAACCACCTTCGTTGGGCGTCAACTTGACCTCGGCGCTGCCTTTGCCGAAACCGGCCGGACCGCCCTGCCCCTCAAACGAGAGCTTGTAGCTGGCCGGCGGATTGATGTCGCTGAGGGTGATCTTGCCGCTGAATTTGGCAGACACCGGTCCGATTTTGAGTGCCATGCCAATCGTGTACTGGTTCTCGCCCGCTGGCTCAACCTTGTCGCAGCCCGGGATGCAGGCTTTGAGCACAGCCGGGTCATTCAGCGCATCCCAGGCCTGTTGCTGTGATATGGCCAGTTGACGGCTTCCTTGCATGTCCATCGTGGAGTCCTCTTTGTCTTTGTTGCTTTGTGGTTTAGGGGCCGATTGATTTGAGAAGCACTGTTCAGGGCTGTTCAGGTTTTCATCAGTGCGGCGAGACTGGCCGCCAACTCTTCGAGCTTGGCCAGATTATGAACCGCCAGCATGCCGTGCGAATGCGCATGCAGCACCGACGCGCCACGCGCCAAAGGCGCATAACCGTCAAATCGCAGCAGAGGATTGAGCCACAGGAGGCGGCGGCTGCGGCGGCGCAGCCAGGCCAGCTCCCGAGCCAGATCAGCCGGCTCGCCGGTATCGAGGCCATCCGTGATGACCAGCACAATGGTGCGACGCCCCACCAGCCGGCGTGCATGCAACGCACGCAGGCTGGCAAGCGAATCACCGAGTTGCGTGCCGCCCGCAAAGTCTTCAATCGCATGGCTTGCATGGGCCAGCATCTCGTCGGTGTCGGCATGGCGAAAGGCAGGCGTCAGATCCGTCAGGTGCATGCCAAAAGCAAATACATCGCGGTGCGGGTGACGCCGCGTGGCGGCATGCAGAAAAGCCAGCAGTAAACGCGCATAACGCTCCATGGAGCCCGACACATCGACCAGTACCAGCAGGGGCAAGGCCTGCTCGCGGCGTTGCAGCCGGGGCAGTCGCATCAGCTCACCGCCCGTGCGCGCGGCATGATGCATCACACCCGGCCAGTGGATACGCGCACCCGACGCGGCGGGGTGGCTGCGACGCGACGCGAAATAAGGCAAAGGCAGTTTGATGTCTCGCGCCAGCCGCTCGACGAGGCGGTATTCAGTGGCTGACAAGCCGTTGAAATCAGCGTGCTGCAGGCGCTCGATGTCGCTGGCCGTCATGGCTGCGTCAAACTCTACTTTTTGGTCTTCAGTGCTGGGTTGGGACTGTTGCCCGTAGGTTTTTTGGGGTGCCAGCGCCTCGCGCACCCGTGGTCGACGTTTGCTGGCCTCAGCCTTTCCCTCAGCGCTGGGAAGCAGTTGCGCCAGCAGCTTGTTGGCTATTTTTGGGTCCTGAAAATACACATCAAAAAGCTCGCGAAAAACCAGGCGGTCCTGCTCGCGGCTGATCA